>CACYHJ010000019.1 GCA_902774165.1 Oscillospiraceae bacterium | reverse complement strand
TGATCTATCTGATCCCGGCGCTGCTGCTCTTCCTTGTGCAGGAAAACAATAAAAAGAACGCCCTGAATATCGTGTATCTGTGTCTGTTCTCGCTGCAGTTCGTGACCATTCCGTTTGTTATTTCGGAGGAACACAGCAAGCTGATCCGGATTTACTGGCGCCTGAAATACAGCATCGCGCCCCCGGAGAGCCTGAACGAAGCGGCTTCCTGGCCCGCGTTCCATCTGCTTGCGGCGATTGTGCTGGTTGATATCGTTTTCTCCGTAATCAACGAAAAAAAACGGGCAAAGCACGATGATTCCTATATTCAGGTGCGGCGGGCGCGTTCGATCGCCGGCTGACGGCCGAGCCGGGCCGAAAAAAGCGGTCGTCCCGAACGCCGCGGAGGTAACATATGAGTGAACTCGTTTCTGTCGTTGTTCCGGTTTATAACACGGAACCGTATATTGAGCGCTGCGTCGAAAGTCTGCTTGCTCAGACCTATGCGCCGCTGGAGATCCTGCTGGTGGACGACGGATCGTCGGACGGCAGCAGATCGGTCTGCGCGGGGTTGGCGGAACGGTATGAAAACGTGCGGCTGCTCTGCCGGGAAAACAGCGGCGCCGCCGCCGCCCGGTATGAAGGGACCTGCGCCGCCGCGGGAGCTTACGTTGCGTTTGTGGACAGCGACGATTTTGTCGACCCGCAGTATATTTCCGCCATGTATGACGCCATCCGCAGGCTTGACGCGGACGGGGCAAGCTGCGTTTACCGCCGTGTGCCGGAAAACGCCCCGCAGCCGCCTGCCGCGGTGCTTTCGGACCCGGAGCCTGTCGACGCCGCCCGTTTTTTCGGGATGATGTTTTACGAGAAACGGCTGAACGCGACGGTGAATACAAAAATGTTCCGTGCGGACCGGCTGAAGGCCATCCGGCCGGAAAAACTGCTTGTCGGCGAGGATTCCTACGTCTGTTACCAGTATTTCCTGGACTGCGGCCGCATCGCCGTTACGACGGACGAGCTTTATTATTACGTCCAGCGGGAAAGCAGCGCGCTGCATTCTTACGAGCCGGAGATTTTTTACGATTACGTCGTGCTGGCGGATCAGATAACCGGCGCCGCGGCGCGCAGATGCCCCCCGGCCCTGCCGGCGTTTGTCAACCGCCTTGTGGAAGATAATTTTGTCGTTTACCTGAAATTAGGGGCGATTTCAAAGCAGGTGCCGGATAAAATCGAGCATATCCGCAATAATATTAAAAAATATCGGCGCAGGATCCTCTTTGACAGAAGGGCGGAGCCCAGAACGAGGCTCGCGTGCCTGGCGTCCTATGCGGGGCTGCGCGCGGTGGCGGTGCTGTATCGCCTGAAAAAGAGATAAACGCCGGAGCGCATAAATTGTTTTTCGGAGAAAAACGGAATGCAGAAAAGAAGGAACTTGATCATAAGCCCGCAGAACGGATCGGAGAAAATGCTTCGGTTCTATATTTTGTTTGCTTTGGTTTCCCTTTTTCTGACGCTGGAGATGGCGTATTTTACAAACGGAAATTCCATGAAGAACAGCTTGTTCTGGAACGGTCACTATTCGGATCATTTTATGGATTTTTTCAATACGCTGCGCGACTCTCACGATCTGAGCTTCGTTTACGTCCGCGGAACGATCTATCCGCCGCTGAGTATCCTGATGATGTATCTGTTTTCGCTGTTCCTGCCGCAGGAGCTGGTGCACCTGAAGTTTGCGCAGCGAAAAACGCTGCAATCCAGTCAGGCCGGGATGATGCTCTATTTCTTTTTTGCCCTGCTGTGCCTGCTGTGTTTTGCCTGGGTGCTGGAAAAATATATGCGGGAGCAGCGTCTGGGACGTTCCCGGTTTGCGGTGTTATCGTTTATCATCATCAGTTTTCCGTGTATTTACTGTCTGGAACGAGGCAATACGTCGCTGCTGGCAATGGCGTTCTGCGCGTATTTTATTTTCTTCAGAAATTCGGAAAAACCGGTTGAGCGGGAGCTGTCGTTTGTCTTGCTTGCACTTGCCGCGGGCCTGAAGTTATTCCCCGCGACGCTGGGCATCCTGCTGTTGTATGACCGACGGTATAAAGCCGCCGCAAGAACGGTTCTTTACGGCATCGCTTCCGTGGCGGTTCCGTATCTGCTTTTGCTGCTGATTTCCCGCGGCGCGGCGCCCACGGCGGCAGGCGTGATCGGCGTCAGAGGCGCGTACGGCGGCCCGCCCGTGCTGCTGACTTCCGCAGAATCGGACGTTTCCCTTTCCAGCCTGCTGCAGAACCTGATCAAATGGACGTCAAAACGGGGATATTTTTCCTATAACAGCACCAGCGTTTCCAACTTTGTGTACGCGTTGAGGAGTAAGGGCCTGATTACCGCAAAAACGACGGAGACGGCGTCCCTTGTGCTGTTTCTTGTGTCCGAAATCTTTATGGCAGCGGTCGGGTTCCTGTGCAGGAAAGAATGGCAGAAGGCGTTTATCGGCGTTTATCTGATGCTGAACATCCACACCATCGCCATGCATTATACGCTGGTGTATCTGCTGCCGGTATTTGTCATGTTCCTTTTCTCGTCGAAGGACCGGGAATCCCCCGGCATTCTGAATTGGATTTATTTTGCATTGTTCCAGCCGATGATCGTGCTGTTCCCGTACATTCTGACCGGGATCCGCGGGAAAGTGAATGATTTCCTGCAATCAGCCCTGAACCTGCCGCAGGTGGCGGATTTCAGCAAGCTGCTTTCCGGCCCCTGTTTCCAGATTCTTGCCGTGGTCATCGCGGCGGATATTATCATCAGCTTTGTGCTGAGAAAAAGGAGAAACCGGCACCTGGTGGTAACGATGGACGACAAGGGCGAGATCACTTCGACCGTGACGAAAATCAAGCATTCCAGAGGAATCATTGTGGATATGTAACCAAGGCCCGGCTGCAGAATCCGCGGGCGCTGCGGCGTCCGCGTCGGGCATAATACAGTCGTGACAGCAATAAAAAAGCGCTCTCCGGCGTCGGCCGGGGAGCGCTTTGCTGTCCGGGTGGACAGCGTGTGAATTCGTCAGTTTTCTTCCGTGGTGACCTCGTCCGCGCCGGCGTAATCAGGCGCGGAGGCGGCAAGAAGCGCGCCTTCGCCCGCTTCCACGGTGAGCGTGACCCTGTCGCCCTTGTTGAACAGAACCACCTTGCTGCCCAGCTCCGCGGAAACGTAGTAGTATACGCCGCTGCCGTCCAGTTCGATGTAATAGTAGGTCGTGCCGCCGATGACTGCGCTGCGGATGTCGGTGATGACGCCGCTGACGGTGCTGCTGTCGGCTGCGGGCGCGGGTTCCTCGCCGGTATTGGCTTCGTCGGACTCAACCTTGCCGGCCATGCTGATGTTGACCACAACGCCGCGGGCGGCCAGCTTGTTGATATAGGCCTGCAGGCAGGCTTTCAGGTCCGGGTTGTCGTCGCTGGGGCTGCGCACCGCGTCGGTGGTATACTGGGCGACGTTGACCATCGCGTAGCTCTTGATGATGTTCTGATCCTTGAGCGCCATCAGGTAGGTCGCCTCGCCGTCAAGGTTGATCAGAATCGGGAAGGTGGCCTTCCAGCCCTTGTCGCGGACGATACCCTCGGCGGATTCCTGCGCCGCGGCTTCCGTCGCGCCGGAGGCGGAATAGAAGAACGCGTCCTTGGTTCTCTGGTTGATGATGATGAAGCCGATGATGGATTCGTCGCTGGTGACGCTGGAAACGCCGGTGTAAAGATAAACGTCGTCGTCAATGGCGATGTAGTTGTAACCGTTGGTGGTCAGCTTCACGCCGGTCTGGCCGATAAAGGAGTTGATGAAGCCGCCGGAATATCTGCCGTAATAGTTGTACTGCTGAACCACAAGGTCCGCGTTGTAAACCTGGTCGATCCACTCGATGTTCTCGCCGTCGGCGCCCTTGCCGCTGCGGATCTCTTCCATCGTGTAATAAGCTTTGTCGCCGGTCACCGCGTTGACGATAACCACGCCGACCACGTCGTCGCCGCCCAGCAGGCCGACGGTCTTGTCGAGATGCTCGGTGATCCAGTAGGGCGTGCCGTTTTCGTCGATCTCAAAGGAGGAGGTGCCGAACAGATAGGTGGGATAGGCAAAGCGCAGAACGCGGCCGAGGTAGCGGGAGAAATGCTCCGCGGTGCTGATCTTGATGCCCTCTTCCAGCTGAACGAGCTGGGCGTGCTGGGTGTTCATGTTGACGGTGATATAACCGGGCAGACCGTCCGAGCGGTTCTTGAGCCATTTGAAAATATCGCCGTACTGCAGCGGGAACACGCGGTAGGGGCGCGACTTGTAGTTGATCTGGGTGGAGAACGCGTTGGAGACTTCAAACTGGGATTCCTTGCCCACCTTCGCGAGATCGCCGAGGGTCTTGTCCGCAAGCTTTTCCGCGGCGGAGGAGTCGATCAGCGCAAGATTGTTGAAGTCCTCGATTTCGTCGATGGCGGAAAAGCTCTGTGAGAACTCCTTCTCTTCCACCGTGAGGATGCGGGAGTATGCTTTCGCGCGGAACAGCGCCGCGGAGGAAAGATATCCGATCACCAGGATCAGAACCAGGACGCCGCCGAGGATTACGGGGACCCGCGCCTGTTTTTTGACGTAGGGGATAAACTCCGGGCGTGCGAAAGCCTTGGTCATGATCGCCTGTACCGCGACGTAGGAGGCGAGCACCAGGCCGACATACGCATAGAACGTGGTGGATTTGAGATTGATCGGCGGCAGCATGAAATAAAACGCCACGGCCGCGACAATCAGCGCCACGATCACGCCGACGATCACCTTCATGGCGACCTTGTCAGGCGCAATGTATGCCTCTTTGGTCTTCCCGTTGCCTTTTTTGGAAAAATCGACTTTAATGGGTTCCAATGAACACAACTCCTTTTTTGTAGAAAATAACAGTTTGATTATACTATATATGAAAATCAATTACAAGGGGGGAATGAAATAAATTCTGATTTATGCGCGTGCGCATAAATCAGAATTTTAAGTGAAATATACGCAGCGGAAATAACGTGATTTTAATTGTCAAATTTACGATTGTATATCATACATTTTCGTTCTGATAAAACGCAGAGGGTAAATTTTCAAATTCTAATGCCTATTGCCTAATGCCTAATGACTGTAAATTCTGATTTAACGGCTCCGCCGTTAAATCAGAATTTACTTGCATCTTCCTTTCATTTGATATACAATATACAAAGATCATCACAACGACGGAGGGGCGGCCATGAGCAGCACGTTCTTTTCTTTCTTGTCCCGCATGAAATACATCAACCGCTGGGCGCTGATGCGCAATACCTATGAGGAGAATCTGAGCACACACTCCTTTGAGGTCGCCGCAATCGCCCATATGCTCTCGCTGATCGGCAACCGCCGGTTCGGGAAGCGTTACAACGCCGAACGGGCAGCGGTGCTGGGGCTTTACCACGACATGCCGGAGATCCTGACCGGGGATCTGCCCACGCCGGTGAAATATTTCAACAAAGAGATCGTCAACGCGTACGCCGCGGTGGAGTCCGCCGCCTGCGCCCGTCTGCTCGACGCGCTTCCTGCGGACCTTCGGGCGGATTTTGAGCCGCTTTTTATCAAGCAGGAGGAAGACGCCGACCTGCGACGCCTTGTCAAGGCGGCGGACAAGATCGCCGCCTATCTCAAGACGCTGGAGGAGCGCCGCGCCGGCAATACGGAGTTTTTGAAAGCGGAGGAGAGCATCCGCGATATGATCGCCGCCATGGGCGTCGCCGAGGCGGACGTCTTTATGGCGGAATTCATCCCCGCTTACGAAATGACGCTGGATCAGAGCGTTTCGTTTGACGGCGGAAAGGATTGACGTTTTGTAACCGAATGCAGAAAGGATCAATGGAATGGATACACTGGAGCTTCTGAAAAAAATCATCGCCTGTCCGACGGCCTCGGGCAGGGAACGGGAAGGGCTGGAGCTTTATCGCGGGCTGCTCGCCCCATATACCGACAAGGTATTTGCCGACCCCTTCGGCAACATCAAGGCGGTGTTCGGCACGGGGGAGATCCTGCTGGAGGCCCATACCGATAAGATCGGCTTGATCGTCACGCACGTTTATGACGGCGGTTTCCTGCGGGTCGCCGCGGTCGGCGGCGTGGACGCGCGGGTCCTGCCGGCGGAGGAATTCGTCGTTCTGACCGAGAACGGCGCGATCCCGGCGGTGGGCGTTTCGGTGCCGCCGCACCTTGCCTCCGACGAGGAAAGAAAGAGCGCGAAAAAAATCGACGAGGCGCTTCTGGACGCCGGGCTTGAAGCCGTCGGGCAGGTGCAGCCCGGCGACCGGGTGCTGTACGCCGCCCCGGTGCGCGCCATGGCAAACGGAAGGATCTGCGCGCCGTACCTCGACAACAGCGCCGGCGCCTGCGTGCTGATTCTCGCCGCGCAGTATCTGGCGGGGCAGAACGCTCTGGACGGCGTGACGCTCTGTTTTGCCGCCCAGGAGGAAACCGGTAGCCGCGGCGCGTCCCCCGCGGTGTTCGGCGGGGAATACCGGGAGGCGATCGTGGTCGACACGTCCTTTGCCGCCGCGCCGGGAATAAAGAAAGAGCAGAGCGGAACGATGGGCGGCGGAACGATGATCGGGTTTTCCCCGGCGCTGGACGGGGCGTTGAGCCGCGGCTTCCGTGCGCTTGCGCAGGAGCTGGGCGTCCCCTTCTCCTGCGAGGTGATGGGCGGCGCTACCGGGACCGACGCGGACGAGATCTCCCGCGCGGGAACCGGCGTCCCGACTGCGCTTCTGTCGGTGCCGATCCGCAATATGCACACGCCGTCGGAAATCTGCATGGCGGAGGATATCGAGAACGCGGCCGCGCTGATTGCGGCGCATATCATTCGGGGGAGAGTATAAGATGGATCTGATGGAACGGATACAGGCGCTGAGCCTTGCGAACGGCGCCTCCGGCGCGGAACGCGCGGTGCGGGAGAAAATCATTTCGATGCTGCCGGAGAATACGGATTACACGGTGGACGCGATGGGCAACCTGATCGTGAAGGTGCGCGGCAAAAACCGCGCGCCGAAAAAGGTGATGCTGGAGGCCCATATGGACGAGGTCGGCTTTATCGTGACGAATGTCTGCGACGACGGCCTGCTGAAATTTGCCTGCGTGGGCGGGATCAGCCCCGCGGTGCTGTGCGGCAAACGGGTCGTGTTTGAAAACGGGACCGTCGGCGTGATCGGCTGCGTGCCGGTGCATCTGCTGGACGGCGACAAAAAAAGGGAATTCCCGGCTGCCGACGAATTATATATTGATATCGGCGCGTCGGATGAAAAAGAGGCCGCCGTCCTTGTGCGGCCGGGTGATACGGCGGTGTTCGATTCGCCGTTTCTCCCGCTGGGCGAATATAAAATCAAAGGCAAAGCGCTGGACGACCGGGCGGGCTGCGCGGTCATGCTGGAGCTGATGCATCAGGAGAATGAATATGATTTCACCTGCGTTTTTGCCGTGCAGGAGGAAGTGGGCTGCCGCGGCGCGGGCGCTGCCGCAGCGCAGGTCCGGCCGGACGCGGCGATCGTGATCGAGACGACCACCGCCGCGGATCTGGCGGAAGTGGACGAGACGAAACAGGTCTGCGTTCTCGGCAAGGGCCCGGCGATCTCCTTCATGGACCGGCGCACGGTCTACGATACCGAGCTGTTCCGGTTCGCGCTGGCGACCGCGGAGGAACACGGCATCCCGGCGCAGCCGAAAACGATGGTCGCCGGCGGCAACGACGCCGGCGAGATCCACAAGGCGCAGAACGGCGTGAAAACGCTGGCGGTCAGCATGCCCTGCCGATATCTGCATTCTCCCGCCTGTGTGCTGGATACAAGGGATATCGACGCCTGCTGCCGGCTGGTCTGGGTGCTGACGGAGGCGCTCTGCCGTGGTTGAAGCGGTCGGCGGCGGCAATGCCGATCGCTTTGCCCGGATCTGCGGCCGGGACAATTTCGGCTGCCGGATCCTGTCGGCGTACCGCTGCTTCGGCGACGACCCGGCGCTGACGACGATGCTCTCCGACGGCGGCGCGGCGCTTTCGCTCAAGGGCGGCAGCGCGGTGCTCTGCGGGGAAAACGACCCCGAAATGACGGAGCTTCTGACATTTCTTCGCTGCGAGGAGATTTTTTCCTCCGCGGCGTTTGAATATCCCGCGGGATATGAGATTTCGACCGGCCCCGTCGCGCGGCTGGAGGGCGTCTTTGATCCGGAATACCACCGGGCGGAACGGATCGACGCGGAATCGCTGCGGGAGATCTGGCCGGTGATCGTGTCCGACCTGCCCGAAATTGCCTCTCAGCCCTACGACGCGTGGTATGTGGAGCTGTCCCACCGGCTGCGCCACGCGAACGCGCGGATCTATGCGGTGCGGGAGGGCGGAGCGATCGTTTCCGTTGCCATGACCGCCGCCGAGTCGGACGCCGCCGCGGTGATCGGCTTTGTGCGCACATTGAAGGAATATCGGGGCAGGGGATTCGCCTCCGGGCTTTGCCGCCGGCTGGGCGGGGAGCTGCAAAAGGAGAAGAAAACGATCTATATCTCATGCAATCGGGACCGGCTGTCTTTTTACGAGGCGATCGGTTACCGGTACGTTTATGATTGGAAATACGGAAAGAGGAAACAGAATGGATAACAGATTCGGCTTTTCGACCCGCGTGCTTGAGCTTGCGGCGCGCGCGGAAGAAACGGCGCGGGAACGCTTCGCAGCGATCAACGGGATCACGGAATATAATCAGCAGAAGGTGCTCGCCGCGTTTATTGACAACAACGTCAGCGAGGCCTGCTTCGGCGCTTCCACCGGCTACGGCTACGGCGACCGGGGCAGGGAGACGTTGGACCGGATCGTGGCGGATTCCTTCGGCGCCGAGGACGCGCTGATCCGTCATAGCTTTACCTGCGGCACCCATACGCTGGGCGTGATGCTCTACGCGTTGCTGCGCCCGGGCGACACGATGCTCTGCATCACGGGCAGGCCTTATGACACGATCTGCCCGGTGATCGGCATCGCGGGCGAGCCGGGACAGGGGAGCCTGGCGGATCTGGGCGTGAAATATAAGGAAGTCGCCCTGACCCCCGACGGAAAAATCGACCTGGAGGGCGTAAAAGACGCGCTGGCGGCGGATCAAACCGTCCGCGTGGTGTATCTGCAGCGCTCCCGCGGGTATTCCCTGCGTCCCAGCCTTTCCGCTGAGGAGATCGGCGAAGCCGCCGAAACGGTGAAAAAGTATTCCCCGGCAGTCGTCGCGGTGGACAACTGCTACGGGGAATTCGTGCAGAAATATGAGCCGGTCGCGCTGGGCGCGGATGTTATGGCGGGGTCTCTGATCAAGAATCCCGGCGGCGGGATCGCCCGTTCCGGGGGCTATATTGCCGGCAGAAAAGACCTGATCGAGCTGTGCTCCTACCGCATGACCGTGCCCGGCCTCGGGCGCGAGGTGGGCGCGACCCTCGGCAACAACCGGGATCTTTATATGGGCTTTTTCAACGCGCCGCACGTGACGGGGGAGGCGCTGAAAACCGCCGTGTTCGCCGCCGCGATGGCGGAATCGCTGGGCTTTGCGCCCACGCCCGCCGCAGACGAGGAGCGGTATGACATTATTCAGGCGCTGAAGCTGCGGACCGAGGAAAACCTGATCGCCTTCTGCCGCGGCATCCAGAAGGGCTCTCCGGTGGACGCGTACGTCACGCCGGAGCCGTGGGATATGCCCGGCTACCCCTGCAAGGTCATCATGGCCGCCGGGGCGTTCATCCTCGGCTCGTCCATCGAGCTTTCCGCCGACGCGCCGCTGCGCGAGCCCTACGCGGTGTGGATGCAGGGCGGACTCAATTACCACGCGGCGAAGGTCGGGGTTATGAAGGCGTTTGAGATGGTGGGTAAATTCTGATTTATCGCTCCGCGATAAATCAGAATTTACGGTCGTCGGTAATCGGGGATCGGTAATCGGTGACAGTGTAAAATTGACGCTCCCGCAAGAAAGGACACATAAGCGTTAAATTTACCGACACCGACAACCAACAACCGACAACCGGTAACCAAATTCTGATTTATGCGCTCGCGCATAAATCAGAATTTATCAAACTAATATCTCTTCCCCGAACTCATCCAGCAGCTCGTTGGTCTGCGACGCGGACAGGCCGTGCTGCAGGGCGAAGATGACAATCGCGTCCCGGCGGTCGCGGGAGTAAAGCTGCGCCGAGCCGTTGGCCTCAAGGCAGCGGCGGGTATCGTCCGGCCCCAGCTTCGCCGCAAGGCACAGCAGCAGAAGCTTGTCCCTGCCGGGCTTGCGGGTGCCGTTGAGAATCTGGTAAAAATAGGTGCGCTCGATGTTCGTGTCCGCGATCAGGCGGGCGTTGTCCGCGTTTTTCACGTTCTCCAGCGCATTGAAAAACTGCGCGAAGCCTGCGGCGGGCGGGTTTTTGTCAATGGCGTCGATGTAGTCTCCCAGCGCACGGGCGCTGTCGACGTTCCGCAGAACGTCCATCAGTTCCCGCGTGGTCTTTTTCTTATCCAATCCGTGATTCTCCTTTCAGAAAGGCGGTTGTCCGATGTCCGATTATCGCGATCAGTGCGAGAGCTCTTTCTACAAAGAATTATACCACGTTGACGGAAAAAATCAACGCGTTCTTCTCAATACCGTCACCGGCAGGATGTATCTTGAAAAAACGCTGGATACTTACGACCTGCGGGTGTTTGAGTTCCTGCGCGTCAACCGGAATCCCCATATTCCCGCGGTGGAATCCTGCGCCTTGCGTGACGGAAAGCTGGTCGTGCTGGAGGATTACGTCAACGGCGAGACACTGACGGAGTACCTGAAGCGCGGCGCGACGGAACAGGAGCGGCTGCGGATCTTCCTTGACGTGTGCGACGCGCTGCGGTTTCTGCATTCCGCGAATCCGCCGATCATCCACCGCGACGTGAAGGCGGACAATATTCTCATAACGACGGACGGGATTGTCAAGCTGGCGGACTACGACGCCGCCAAGGTGTTCGACCCGGCAAAAAACGCGGATACGGTGCTCATTGGCACCCCCGGCGCCGCGGCGCCGGAGCAGTACGGCTTCGCCCAGTCGGACGCGCGGACGGATATCTACGCCCTCGGCGTGCTCCTGCGGCAGCTTCTGCCCGTGGGGTCAAAATACGCCGCCGTCGCGGAAAAGGCAACCCGCATGGACCCGAAGGACCGGTACCGCAGCGTGGAGGAAATCAAAAAAGCGCTCGGAGCGCCGGAACCGCGAAAAAGAATAAAATGGTTCAGACCGTTTTTGGATGCGCCGGCGTGGAAAAAAACCGTTTATATCATTCTGATCGCGTTGGTGGGATTGTTCGCGGTTTCCGGGACGGATTCCTCTCTGAAGCTGGAGATAGAGAATTACTGGCTGCTGCAGATTTTCATTGTTCTTGTATTTCTCGGATGGATTGAGATCGGTTTTGATATGTCCGGCCTGATCCGCAGAATAACGTCGGAAAACATCAGCAGGGGCAAACGGGCCGTTTTGAAAATCGTCATCGGCATAGCATACTTGTTCTTGATGCTGATACTGAATATTGTGCTCGATCTTATTATCTGATGTGTGCAGGCTGCACCTCAAACCTGCCTTTTGTAATGCAAAGATAAATAATCGCCGTCACCAGTGGACGGCGATTATTTATCTTTGCAGAATGTCGGGTCGTCGGTTCTCTCTAATAAATAGTCAACTGAGACGTTGAAATAATCGGCGATTGCAATCAGCATTGCATAACTTGCTTCCCTCTGACCTGTTTCATATCTGCTGAGAGTATTTTGATTTATGTGCAGGTCAAGTGACATCTTAACCTGTGAAATGCCCTTTGCCTTACGTAGTTCTTTCAGTCTCATACCATCACCGTTATCAGTTTTCCCTTGACATAAGAATACCAAAACGGTATAATTAAAATATCCCAATATGGTATATGCTTGATATTGGTGATGAATAATATGCTTATTTGGAGGTAGAAAGAATGAATTGTCCCCGCTGTAACGCCCAAATTCCCGAAGGTGCCCGGATTTGTCCGAATTGCGGTTCGCCGATACAGAGTGCTGATCAGAAAAGCGCAAAACCGAAAAAACCGATTTATAAAAAATGGTGGTTTTGGGTAATTATCGTTTTTGTGTTTCTTGTATTGATTTCGTTGTTTTCCCCGCATGATTCTTCGGAAGGAGGAACCGATCAATCGATACCGTCTGAAACTACCGTAAACGAGGTTGAAACGACGCAGGCCTCTGAACAAGATGCCGATAAAGAAGCTGCGAAAAAAAGTTTTGCGGAGGCAATGGGAACGTCAACGATCACTTTCAGCGAATCAGTCAGGAACGACGCAGGCGGGAATTTCCGACTGACGCGTCTGGCATCGTCGGAGGACATTCTTGATCACGCAATAGAATATTATAACGCTTATATCAAGAATGATACGGAAGTCCATTTCGTGATTAATTCTACGTTGAAAACAACAGCAAGAATAAGCGCAAGCTATAATTATTTGTTTGTGGACGAATATGAATATGTTGATAATGAAGAACATGATGCGAAAACTCTGCTTTCCGGATTGCCTTTAGGATCATATATAGTTCATATTGATACCGGAGAAATCGAAGATTTATCAAAAACCGTAAATGATTCCGGTGAGGTTATCGAGCTGAAATCACTGGAAGCATCAATACTGGATGCGATACCGAAAGATTATTATTCTGAGACCTGGTCGTATGTCGAATTGGAGAAGTTACAGAATGATACAGTCAGGATTACCATTCAGATTGATTTGGCGGATGAGAGCGATGACAAGGTGCAAAAAGCGGTCAAAGAATGCTTTGACTCCGCAAATAACGTAATGACAGATGCAGGTGTTCATTATGAAATGATTGATATCATGGTTGTGAATAACGGAGACTTGATCGGTATTTATTCTTCTGAGAATGGAACAAATTTCTCATTGCTTAAAGATGGAAAACAGACCGATATTACACTGTCATGATCCGAATCTGTAAGTGAAAAACAGAGATAGTGTAGTGATTCGTTTTAGAGTATAAACCAAATAGCACAGAATGGTTTTCTTTGTTGTGTGCAGGCTGCACACCGGGAAGCGCGCAGATTATTCTATAATGACTACTGTCGGAAACGACGGTAGTTTTTTATTATATTAAGATAGCGGAGGTTACTGTATGAATTGTCCGAGATGCGGCGCAGCTGCCGCGGAAAATGCGTCCATTTGCCCGAATTGCGGCTTACCGCTGAGCGCCGGTCCGGTTCAGCCGCCCGTTCAGCCGCCGGTTCCTCCACAGATGCAGCCGCCGGTTCCTCCCCAGGTGCAGCCCGGATTCCCTCAGCAGCAACCGAAGAAACCGGTTTATAAAAAATGGTGGTTCTGGGTGATCATCGCGGTCGTCGGCATCGTGATCCTTGCCTCTGTCAGCGGTAACGGTAATAACAGTCAGGAGAATACCGGAGATCCGTCTTCCGCACAGGTCACCGATACGCAAAACGATGATCGGACAGAAGCTCCCTCAACGAAGGAAAATAAGGAACCGACCTATGAGATCGTAAATACATACTTTGATTACTATGCGCAGCAGTATACCGACAGCGTGGAACAGCATATCGTTGTTGAAATCAAAAACACCGGTTCCGTTTCATTATACGTCAGCGGCTGCGGATTTGATGTGAACGACACCGAGGGACATCTGGTCACGACCGGCGACCTGACGGCAGTGCCTCAGATTGTCGCGCCGGGAGAGAGCTGCTATCTGTATAACTCGCTCGATTTGCTGATGCCGGACGGTGTTTCCGCCTCGGATGAATTCAAGCTTGAACCGAAAATCAAAGTTGCAAAGGCAAAATCGGAAGCCGTGAATTATGAAATATCGGATACGGCAATGAAAAAGGATTCGTTCGGTTATCCGGTTGTTACCGGCAGGGTGACAAACAACAGCGGCAACGACGATTCGCTTGTCAATATCGGGATCGTTTATTTTGACGCGGACGGCAGAGCGGTCGGTGTGGACACAACTTATATTGATGATCTTGCGGACGGGGAGACGGAGTCGTTCCAGACCTCTTCGATGATGATGTCTGACAGTCTTGACGTCTCAACGCTCACGTTCAAGGTGTTTTCTCAGAAAGAGGTGATTCAATTCTGATCTCATTGAGATCGGAATTGCAGCAAAGCAACCGGTTCCGGAGGTTATGAATTCCTCCGGGACCGGTTGCTTTCTTGAATTATGCGTTCTTTTTTGAATTATGCGTTCTTTTTGATCATCACTCTGAGCTTTTCGCTCTTGTCTCCCGCTTCCTTTGCGATCCGCACGGCGGCCTTGCCGGCAAAGGCGACGAATTCCGCGCCGAGGCTGCGGACGGCCTTCTTCTGCTCTTTTGTAAGGCCGACGGCGGCTTTTACGATATCCCGTACGGATCGGACCGGGTGCGACGACAGACTCAACAGCGTTTCCGCCTGAGGCGCAAACAGGATCGTGTGGATCGCCTCATAGAATTTCGGGGTGCGTTCCGGGTCGAGGCTGGTGAGGAAATCCCGGAAGGTATAGTTGAACAGCTTGCCCATGAACTCCAGCTCCGGAATCTCCTGCGGCTCGGCGTCGACGATCCCCCAGGAGGCGATATCGTGCTGGAAGGGGGCGAAAAACCGGTTCGATTTCACGATTCTGTAATTGTCGTCGTGGCAGAGCATCATGCCGAACATCGACTTGCCGGGCACATAATGGTGATAGACCGGCGCGAGAGCTTCAAATTCGTCCTTCTCGATCCACGCGTAATTCTTATCGCCGGGGCCGTCGTGGTTGTAGAGCTGAATGATGCGCGCGCGGACCTCGTCCTTGCAGAAGAGCGCCGCGTAAAGGGCGAGATACCCGCCCTTGGAGTGCCCTGCGACAACGATCTTTCTGTCCGGATATGCTGCCGCCGCCTCGTTGAGATAATCGATGCAGAGCTTATGGGACGGGATGGAGGGCTTTGCGAAAATGTCCACGTCCTCAAGCCAGCCCACGACGGTATCGTCGGTGCCGCGGAAGAAGACCAGCAGCGCGTCGTCGCCCAGCAGGAAGGAGATCCCCATGAACGAGGTGTCCTCTTTGTTCAGCACAAACCGGCAGCCGGTGACCCGCAGGTCGGCGAACCGGGGGTATTCCCGCAGCTCCAGAAGGTTCAGGAAAGGATTTTCCGTCAGGATCAGCCCGCAGGAGATCACTTTTCTGTCGTAATAATCGTAAAAATCCTCAATCGCCTGGCCCAGCGCCTTTGTTTCTTCTTCCGGTTCAAATTCCGCCGGCACCACCTTTTCGATCGGCGCGTAGATCGCGTTGCAGAGCACGAAGGTATCCGCCGTGCGGAAGGGCAGATCCTCATAGGACGTCTTGCCGTATTTGCGGACGTAATCTGTCGAAACCTTCATATAACCGCTCCTTTTTTGTATGAAAATACACTTCTATTATATTCCTGAAAAATCTGTGTGTCAACAAAAAAATCGACAGCGTGTCAATAAGAATTCGGTATGGGGCAATAAAAAACGGGCAGGATGCAAAGTCGCGGCACGGAAAAACCGGCTCCCAAAGGAACCGGTTGATAAAATAAATTGCGTTGCGTGATGGCCGGAGGTTTTGCGTTCCGGCGTCCGGGGATTATTCCGCGTTTCTCTTCGCGTTCAGCTCGTCGAGCATCCGGGTGTGTTCCTTATCCGTCAACGCGTATTTCAGCGTGGGGATTGCGGCGAGCACCATGCCGATTGCCGGCGGGATCGAAATCAGGAAGAACATGGCTGCTGAGAATTTGCCGACCTCTGCTCCGCCAAGGGTAAACGGATTGAACGTCTTGAAGTCGGCGCCTGCGATCAGCGCGTTGTTCAGGAAGGTGATTTTGGAATCCGAGAAACCGACGAAACCGTAAACTGCGCCGGAGATCAGCGTGGCGATGCCCGCGGAAAGCTTCGTGATGAAGCTCTGGCCGGAGAAGAACACGCCGTCCGGACGGGTGCCGTTGTTATATTCCTCATAGTCCACGCAGTCGGCGATCATAACGCTCTGAAGCACGTTCAGTGAGCCCATGGACGCACCCGCCATAAAGAACAGTACGGACATGATGATCATTCCGGGCCAGGTCAGGATGTTGCCCTTGAACACAAGGAAGACCACGAAGATCATCGCGAAGGGGACTGCTCCGACCAGTGAGAAAAAGTTATACAGTTTTTTCTTCTCAAATTTCTGGATCAGCTTCGGCGCAAAGAGCGGGAAGCCGATCATGCCGCCGAAGAGTCCGACCACAAGGACGCCGATCTTGCCGATCAGCGCCGCGCCTTCGACAGAGAGCGTTTTGCCGATATCGTTGTTGAAGAAGTAATACATGATCAGCGTCATGGCGATTATGCCGAGCAACTGGATCGGGCTTCTGAGAATGCCTGAAATCAGGATCTGACGGAACGGCTTGTTGCCGAACATGATTTTGAAGTTTTCTCTGATCGTATACCGTTTCTCGTTTTTCGGCGAAACCTTTTCCTTTACGGCGAAGCCGGCCACCTGGAAGAGCGCGGAGGCAAACAGCGTCATGACGATGGCGAGCGTGATATACGAATACCGAAGCGCGTGCGCCTGATCCATGCCCTTGGACATAAATATGCCGTTAAAGGAGGGCGCGATCATGGTGAACAGCGTGCCGATCATTCCCACGTTGGCAACGGCGCGGGCAAGCGTCAGCGCCTTCGCGCGGTCTTGCTGACTCTCGGTCATCAGGCTTGTGACGCCCCAAAGCGGGATATCGCCGATGGTGTAGGTCATGCCCCAGAGAATATAGGAGAACGCCGCCCAGGCGACAATCACCACGGCGGTGCCGCCGGTCTTCTTGACGATGCCCTTTTCCTCCTGGAACCGCTGCACAAGCGTCAGACCTTCGGTCTTGTCGACGACTTTGGTATAGGTTTTTGCGCCGTTTTCGTCCACGGTCTCTCTGAAGATCACGGCGTCGTTTTTTACCATATTTCCGTCTTCGCCGACCTTATAATTGCCGTTTTCATCCTTGCTCAGCTCCCAGGTTCCCCCGACGGGTACAAGGACGTAGTTCCCGTTCAGCTCAGGATTGTCCTCGTCTTCATATGTGAAGGCTTCCTGCAGAAGATCCGGGGAATACGCCGCGACTGCAGCGGTATCTTCGGTAAACTGAACGTAATACTTGTCGATCGGCTCGGCGTACATCTTGTTGAAGAACGGCAAAATGGTCGTGACCATGACCACTGCCGGCACGAACAGCAGATAGGGCTTGCACTTGCCCCATTTGGTCTTTGTCTTGTCAACGATTGTTCCCATCATCGGGTCGTTGATCGCATCCCATATCCGCGCGACGGCGAAAATGGCGGTGTAGGCCGCAACGGGAATGAAAATGACGCTCTGGAAATAGAACGCAAGGCCGGAAGCAATAATATTATAGATAATATTCTGCCCTGCAAGACCGGTCAGGTAGCCGGCCAACTCGCCTCTGGAGTAGGTCGTGGATTTCAGAGCGCCGGCAGGTTTTTTGTTTGCCATGCTGTAACCTCGTTTCATCTGTATTTGCATCTATTATAATTGAAAGAAGCAGATTCGTCAATCGTTTCGATCATATTTTTTGCCGAAAATGTCAATTGCTTATTTATTTTGTCCTTCATTTTTATTTAAATTGCGGTATTTTTGTGCTTTGGTGAAATCTTTGTCACGAAAGTTCTTGACAAATAATATATTTCGTGATATCATAGCTGTACCTCTTCAGAGGGTTATTTTTTTGTGCCCTCAAAACAGAAGAGGGAGGCTACAAATTTATTGGAGGTGCCGTTATGAGAGTCAAGATTACTCTGGCCTGCACAGAGTGCAAGCAGCGCAATTACAACACGATGAAAGACAAGAAGAACACCCCTGACCGGCTGGAGATGAACAAGTACTGCAGATTCTGCAAAAAGCATACGCTCCACAGGGAAACAAAATAATGTCGGAGGTAAGTTTTAATGGCTGACGAGAAGAAGACTCTTTCCAAGGAAGAAGCCGCCGCAGCCAAGGCTGCTGCGAAAGCCGCGGAAAAAGAGAGAAAAGAGCGCATTAAAAGGAACAAGCCCAAAGAGGAAAAACCGAACATTTTCGTGCGCATCCTGAATGCGATCAAAAAGTTCTTCAAGGATTTCAAGGGAACCTGCAAGAAGGTCATCTGGCCTGACGGAAAAACCGTTCTCAAAAGCTCGATCGTCGTGCTGGTCTGCACCCTGATCGTCGGCATCGGCGTGTGGGTGGTCGACTTCGGCCTTTCTCAGGCGATCAAGGGGACGACCAACGCCCTGTCTGCGATCGGCGAGGAGAAAGACGATGTTGATGAGGAGATCACCACGCTGCCCGCAGAGGATATCACACAGAGCATCGTCCTGGAATGAGCGCGCTGCATATTCAGTTCAGACTGCCGCAGGTTAAGGAGTGAGCGATTTTATGGAATTTGAAGACGCCAAATGGTACGTTGTCCATACGTACTCGGGCTATGAGAATAAGGTCGCGTCCAACATTGAGAAGGTCGTAGACAACCGCAATATGCAGGATCAGATCCTTGACGTCAAGGTGCCGACCGAGATCGTCACCGAGATCAAGGACGACGTGAAGCGCCAGGTGGAGAGAAAGCTCTTCCCCGGCTATGTGCTTGTGAAGTTCGCGGTCTATTTTGACGAAAAGTTCGGCGGTCTGAAAATGACCGACGAGGCTTGGTATGTCGTCCGCAATACCAGAGGTGTTACGGGCTTCGTCGGCCCCGAGAGCAAGCCTGTTCCGCTGACGGATCAGGAGGTCTATTCTCTG
>CACYHJ010000018.1 GCA_902774165.1 Oscillospiraceae bacterium | reverse complement strand
AAACGATTTGATTATATAATGAAGTAATGTATCAACAACCGGAGCTGAAAACACATTGAGTAATATCATCGCAGTCATCAAAAAAACAATCCGAGAAACCGACAACACGCTGCTGCTGCTCTGTCTGGCTGCGTCTGTGTTCGGTTTTATGCTGGTGCGCAGCGCGACGGAGGTTTCCCGCGGGGCGGACCAGCTGATTTCCCGCGATCTTCGGACAATGATCATCGCCGTCGCGATCGGGCTTGTCGGCGCAATGATAATGTCGTTCATCAACTATGAAAACATACTGCGATTGTGGCCGATTATTGCCGGCGCGGGCGTGGCGATGATGATTCTAACGTTTCTGATCGGAACAGGGCCATCGGACCGAAGCGACGTGCGTTCGTGGATCCGGATGCCCGGCGGTTTTTTCTTTCAGCCCTCGGAGCTGCTGAAAATCATGTTCATTGTCACCTTCGGCGCCCATCTCGACCTTGTGAAGGATCACATCGGCGAGCTGAAAACCGTTCTGCTGCTCTGTGTTCACGGCGGCGTCGCGGCGCTGACGGTCGTGGTCACCGGCGACATGGGAAGCGCGCTGATCTTTATGATCATCTTCGCCGTCATGATTTTCATGGCCGGCCTTGCGCCCAGACACATTCTCGCGGCGGTGGTTCTCGTCGCCGCGGCGATCCCGCTGGCGTGGCGTTTCGTGCTGGGTGAGATTCAGAAACAGCGAATCATGGCGCTTCTTTACCCGCAGGATTACCCGGATATCATCTACCAGCAGGAAAAGGGCCTGACCGCCATCGGCGCCGGCGGATGGACCGGGATGGGGCTGATGAAGGGCACCTACACCCAGGCGGTCAAGGGCGGCGTGCCGATGCGGGAGAACGACATGATCTTCAGCGTGATCGGCGAGGAGCTGGGCTTTTTAGGCTGCATTTTCGCCCTTGCGGTCATTGCGCTGATCGTGATCAAGATCGTCCACACCGGACACAACGCGCGGGATAAGGCGGCGTCGTTCATGTGCAGCGGCCTTGCGGCCATGCTTGTGGGACACGTCGTGGTCAACGTTGGCATGTGCCTGATGCTGCTGCCGGTGGTCGGTATCACGCTGCCGTTCTATTCCGCGGGCGGATCCTCCAACCTCTGCCTGTATCTTGGCATCGGGCTTGCGCTGAGCATCTACCGGTACAACCGGGAGGGCACCGCGGTCAACTTCCGCATGTCGCGGATCCGAACGCCCTTCTATGAATAAAATTCATTATAAAATCCCGGGAGACGGAGCAATCCGCGCTCCCGGATTTTTATTCTTTTTTCTGAAGCCTTGCGCTGTTGAGCATGAGTTTTTTGGTGCCGCAGGTATCGAACGCCACCTCAAGCAGCACGTCGTTTCCCATCGGCTCGGCAGAGAGCACAAGTCCGGCCCCGAATTTCTTATGCACCACCGCGTCGCCGACGGAAATCTGCTCGACGGGAGCGGAACGCTTTTTCGCGTTATCGCAGCCAAAGAGGGTCGATCCCGCAAAACCGGAGCCGGGAACGGTCTTTTCCTGCGTCCGGGAAGGAATGCCGTCGGCTCTGCGCTGCGGCTGTCGGAACCCGTCCGCGTTGTTTCTTCTGATCGGGTAATTCCCCGCGCTGCCGGCAGGTCGGCTGAAGCCCCCGTATGAACGTCCGGAGCCGAAATATCCGCCGCCGAACATCGAGCTGCCGAAGGGATCCGACGCCTGGGATTCATTCACCGTCAGCGCCTCCGGGATCTCTTTGAGAAAGCGCGACGGCGGGTTATAGACGGTGGAGCCGTGCAGCATTCTGCGGGAGGCGTTTGTCAGAAACAGTTTTTCCTTTGCGCGGGTGATGCCCACGTAGGCAAGGCGGCGTTCCTCCTCGATTTCCGACGGGTCATACATCGACTGCATCCCGGGGAACACGCCCTCCTCCATGCCGGCGAGGAAAACCACGGGAAATTCGAGCCCCTTTGCGGAATGGATCGTCATCAGGACCACCGCGTCGGTCTGCGCGTTATAATTGTCGATATCCGACAGAAGGGCGACTTCCTCGAGGAAATCCGCCAGCGTCCCTTCGGGATTCTCCTCCCGGAACCGCACAAGGTTCGATTTCAGCTCGTCAAGGTTCTCGATGCGGTCCTCCGCCGTGGCGGGATCCGCCTGCAGAGAAGCTACGTACCCCGTCTTTTCCATTATATAGGAAAACAGCTCCGAGGGGCTCATCACATCCATCCGGTCGGAAAAGTCCTCGATCATTGCGGCAAAGACCTTCAGCTTCTGCGCCGCCCGGCTGATGGCGGGATAGCTGTCGGCGTCGGAGATGACTTCAAAAATGCTGACGCCCAACCCCGCAGCGATCTGAGAGGCGTTGTTCATGCTTGTGGCGCCGATGCCGCGTTTTGGCTCGTTGATAATCCTGGTAAGACGCACGTCGTCGTCATGGTTGACGGTGAGCCACAAATAAGCCAGAGCGTCCCGGATCTCCTTGCGGTCATAGAACCGTCTGCCGCCGATGACCCGATAAGGGACGCCGGCGCGGACAAGGGCGTTTTCAATATTGTTCGACAGGGCGTTCATGCGGTAAAGCACCGCGTGGTCGCTCCAGTTTCTGCCGTCGGAGGCGCTGTCGACGATGGCGTCGGCAATATACGCCGCCTCGGCGATGTCGTCCCCGCCGGTGCTGACGCAGATCTTCTCCCCCGCGCCGTGATCCGTCCACAGGTTTTTGCCGCGCCGCGCGGCGTTGTTTTTGATTACCGCGTTCGCCGCGTCCAGGATATTCTGAGTCGAACGGTAATTCTGTTCGAGACGGATCACCGCGGCGTTGGGATAGGTATCCTCAAAATTGAGGATATTCTCGATCGTCGCGCCGCGGAAGCGATAGATCGACTGGTCGTCGTCGCCCACGACGCAGAGATTGCGTTTTTCGCCGGCGAGATATTTTGTAAGAATATACTGGGCATAGTTGGTATCCTGGTATTCATCCACCATCACGTGGGAGAACCGCTGATTATACTTTTCCTGCACCTCGGGATGCTGTTCAAACAGCCTGACCGTATTGACGATGAGGTCGTCAAAATCCATTGCGTCCGCCTTGCGCAGCATCTGCTGATACTGAGCGTATGCCTCGGCGATTTTGCGCATGCGCACGTCCGCGCCCGCCTGGGCCCGGAACTGCTCCGGAGATTTCAACGCATCCTTTGCCCTGCTGATCACGTTCAGAATCATCTTGACCGGCAGGAATTTTTCGTCGATGCCCAGAAGGCGCTGAACCTCTTTCATGACCCGCTTGGAATCGTCGGTATCGTAGATGGTGAAATGGGAGGTATAGCCGATGCTTTCCCCGTCCCGGCGCAGAATGCGCACGCAGCAGGAATGGAAGGTGGACGCCCACACGTCGCTGCCGTCGGTCTCGCCCAGCATGGCGGCCAGACGGTCCTTCAGCTCCCCCGCCGCCTTGTTGGTAAAGGTGATCGCGAGGATCCGCCAGGGCTTGACCTCGCCCCAGCTCATCAGGTCGGAAAAGCTGTCGTATGCGGACCGATCCCCCTCGAGGTACCGGCGCATATTTTCCAGGTCCTGCGCCGTCGGCGCGCGCCACGCCCGGTCGGTATTGTAGGCGTTGCCGTAGCGGATCAGGTTGGCGATCCGGTTGATGATCACGGTCGTCTTTCCGCTGCCCGCACCCGCTAAAACGAGAACAGGACCGTCAACAGTCGTGACGGCCTTGAACTGCATCTCATTCATGCGAATGAATTCTTTTTTTATGATTTGTCTTCTGAGATCAAAAAATTCGTTATTCAATGCTCTCTCCGGAATCCTTCATACGGAGCGCTTCCGCGTCGTCTGCAATCGACTTCTGAAGATCGGACATCGTCGTCTTCGCCATATCTGCGTTGCGCTTGCAGCGTTCAAGAGAGATATCCATCTCGTTGCAGATATTCTGAATCATCTGCTGCGCCTTGAGAACCTCACTGTATGTATTATCGCGGATCTTCCGCTCCTCCACCTTCGCGGAGGCGATAATCTCGTCCGCGCAGCGGCGGGCGTCGATGATGGCTGCCGCCACCTGAGACTCCGGTCTTGCCGCGTCCTGCGCCTTGGAAAGATCGGCTTTCAGCTGCGCGATCTCGGCGTCCTTCGCTTTGAGCGCATCTTCCTGCGCGGAAAGCCGGGCTGCCATTTCCGCGATCGCCGCGTCCTTCTCCGCCATGCTCTTATCGTATCCGGCGATCAGCTCTTCGCTCTGCGCAGATGCGTTTTTCACTGCATCGGCAGAATCGGAGAGCTCCTGCGCGAGCGCTTCTTTCTCTTTGATCGCCGCATCCAGCTGCGCGCGAAGCTCGCCGGCCTCTTGCTCGGACATCGCGCCGGGGATCTCGCCCTTTTCTTCTATCGCCGCGCGAAGCTCGTTGAGCTCCGCCTCCAGGGCGTCGTTCTTTTCCTGTGCGGCGCTGAGCCTTGCCTTTGAAATCGCAAGCGCGGAGGCCTTTTCCGCAGCGTCACGGCGGCATTCCTCAAGTTCCTCGGCGTCAACGGCGCTCGCAGCGTCAGCGGCGCTGTTCTTCGCTTCCTCAAGCTGAGAAGACAGGTTTTTGATCCGCTCTTTCAGATTGGCCTCAACCTGTTTCTGTTTCTCGATAAACTCCAGAACGTCGTTTCTGTTGAAGCCGCCGAACGTCACGGCGCGAAGCACGGTTTTGTTGCTCGTCTGGTTCTCATCCGCTTTGACAACCGGAATACTGTTCATATCATTGTCACTCATGTTCTGACCTCCAAAAAACGCCGAAGACCCCGGCTGATTATGTACAGTATAACATTAATATACAAAAAATACAACCGTTCGGCAAAAATAATTTTTGATTATTTTTCTTTTGCAGACAGATCAACCTCAATTTACATATTGATTTTTCGGACGCACCCTTGTATAATAGAAAAGAATATTTTTACGGAGCTGATTTAATGGCAAAGACGAAATTCGGCAGATTTCTGAAGAAAACCGCAGTTGCCGGCGCCGTTGTCGGCGGCGCGTCCGTGGCTGTTTGCGAGCTTGCCTTTGAAATCGCAATGACCTCCCGCGGCATGAAGCGAAGGCTGAACACCATCACGCTCGAGCCGGCGGAGCTGGAATATTACAAACAGCATCCGGAGGAGATCTACGACACAAAGATCTGGTACGACTGCACGCCCCACGAGGACCTGACGCTCGTGTCGTCCCACGGCGAAAACCTTTACGCCGATTTTCTTCCCTCCCTCAGAGGCTCCCATAATTACGCGCTCTGCGTTCACGGATGGACAAGCTGCACCAAAAACATGTCCAATCAGGCGAAGCATTATTATGAGCTGGGCTGGAACGTGCTGCTTCCGCACATGAAGGCGCACGGAAAGAGCGAGGAAAAAGTCGTCGGCATGGGCTGGCCGGATCGATTTGACGTGATCGACTGGATCAGCTATGTCGTCAATGAGGACCCGCAGGCAAACATCCTGCTGATCGGCTCCTCCATGGGCAGCGCGACGGTGATGAACGTCACCGGCGAACAGATCCCGCAGAACGTCAGGGCCGCGATCGCCGACTGCGGCTTCACCACCGCATGGGATATTTTTGCCAACACGCTCAAAGAACGGGTGCACCTGCCGAAGGAACCGCTGATGACAACCATGCGCCTCGTCACGTGGCTGCAGGCGGGGTTCGATATCAAAAAAGACAGCCCCATCGACCAGATCAGGAAGAGCCGCACGCCCACCTTCTTCTTCCACGGGGAGCAGGACGCTTTTATTCCCTGCGAGATGATGTTCCGTCTTTATGAGGCGGAGGGCTGTGAGGAAAAAGGCTGTCTGCCGATTCCCGACGCGGATCACACGGAGGCATGCACCGCCCATCCCGAGCTGTTCTGGCCCGCGGCGGACGAATTCGTCTCAAAATTCATTGATTTTAACGCCTGATCCGGCTGAAATCGACAGGGAATAAATTTTTTAATAATTTTCGCTATTTATATTGTATTTTTGTGAAAAAGCCTGTATAATACAGTATATAGCTCATTTTGGAGGTTTGTTTATGTTACATATTCCGGTTTTGGTGCTCGGCGCCGCCGCCACCGTCGCGTTTCTCATTCTGAGAGTGAAGAAAGGCGGACTGTCCGCCGCGGTCATGAAGGTCATCGCAAGCGTCATGTTTGTTCTTACGGGACTTGCCGCCGTGATCGATTCCCTGCCTCTTTATTACGCGCCGTTTCTCGGTCATTTCCGGTTCAATTCCTGGGCAATGCTTTACATCGCCGGCCTTGTGTGCGCCATTCTCGGCGATTTGTTCCTCGATCTGAAATACGTTTATATTGAGGACAGCGACAAGCACACCTTCCTCGGCTTCGGTTTCTTTATCGCCACGCAGGTATTCTACTTCATGGGCGCCTTCAATTGCTTTAAGTGGTGCCCGCAGGGAACCTACGATTACAAAGCCATCTACGTCTCCCTGATTGTCGCGGCAATCTTCGTGCTCGCGGCGGTGTTCGGCGAGAAGAAGATCCTGAAGGTCAAGTTCGGCAAGTTCAAGGCGATCTCCGCCGTGTACTCCGGGATTCTGAGCTTCACAACCGTATTCACCATCTTCTGTGCGATGACCGGTTCGACCGCGGGTCTGCTGATGGCGATCGGCGAGGTTGCGTTCCTGATCTCCGACCTGATTCTCAGCGGCACCTATTTCGGCGTCGGAAAGAACACGAAAAAGCACGTTATCTGGAATCATCTATTCTATTATGCAGCGCAGTTCCTGATCGCGACCGCCATTTTCTACATCAAGTAAAAACCATTCATCAAGACGGTGCCGGCAAAGCACCGTCTTTTTTCACATTCACGGAGGATTATTTCATGGAACGCAGAAAAATGACGCTTGATTTCAGCCCGATCAAGACCTATTCCGCGCGGGACAGGATCAATCTTGTCACCATAGACAACCTGATGACGCCGGGAGCAACGCCCCATGAAGCCTATGAGGCAGACGGGTTTGACGAGCTTATCGACCGCATTCTGACGGCGCGGAAGAACGGACGGCCCGTGATCTGGAGCATGGGCGCCCACGTTGTGAAAAACCGTCTGTCGCGGTATATTATAGAGTTGATGAAGATGGGGATCATCACCCATATCGCCGCCAACGGCGCGACGAGCATCCATGATTTCGAGCTCTGCTGGCTGGGCGGCACCAGCGAAGACGTGCCGACAGCCATCGAGGACGGCTCCTTCGGCATGTGGGAGGAGACCGGCCGTTGGATGAACGAGGCTATTCAGCGGGGCGCAAAGCTGGGGCTCGGTTACGGCGAGGCGTTGGGAGAATACATTGATCAGAACCCGGAAAAGTTTCCGAACCGGGAGGACTGCATTCTCTGGAACGGGTACAGGCTCGACGTTCCGCTGACCTATCACATTGCGTTGGGCACGGATATCATCCACCAGCATCCCATCTGCGATATGGGGGCGATCGGCGCGTGCTCCGGCGTTGATTTCAAAAAAATGTGCTATTCCGTCTCACAGCTGGACGGCGGCGTATTTCTGAATTTCGGGTCCTCGGTGATCGGGCCGGAGGTATTTCTGAAGGCGCTTTCCATCGTCAGGAATCTCGGTTATCCTACGTTCCGTATTACAACGGCGAACTTCGACCTTGTGGATCTCGGCGATTACAGAAGCAAAATCGGTTACGCCGACCCGAATTATTATTACCGTCCCAGAAAAAACATCGTCAACCGGCCGACACAGAACGGCGGGAAAGGCTGGCATTTTGTCGGCGACCATCAGATCACGATCCCGACGTTATACGACAAGTTGAAAAGCAGACGTTGATCTAATATTGAAAAACGACTTTGCCGAAAGAACGGCAAAGTCGTTTTTTCAGTCCTCGGCTCTCGGCAGCCGCCAGTGAAAGCGCGCCGCAAGGAACCGCAGGATAAACACGCACAGCGCGCCGGAGATCACAGCGTACGTCTGCCCGAAAAAATGCCAGACGCCGATGCACAGGCCCGCCCCGATCAGGGACGCCGTCGCATAAAAGTGCTTCACGAAAACATACGGCCGTCTCCCCGCCAGCACGTCCCGCAGGATGCTGCCGCCGGTGCCGGAGACGACGCCGACAAACAACAAAAGAAAAATATTATCCGCATAGCCTTTGAGATACGCCGTCTGTACGCCGGACACGGTAAACAGCCCCAGGCCAAGCGTATCCATAATCAGTAAGGTGATTTCATATACCTTCGGCTGACGGAACACCAGCCGGCGCACCGCCGGGATAAAGACAACCAGCGCGACGCCCAGCGCCACAAGGGCATAAACGGGATCCCGGAAGGTTGCGGGCGGGGTGACGTCGAGGATCAGGTCGCGGATCACGCCCCCGCCGACGGAGGTGATGATTCCCAGCGCCGCAACGCCGTACAGATCCATTTTCTGCTCGATCGCAGTCAGCGCTCCGGAAGTCGCGAAGGCGACGATCCCGATCAGCTCAAATATAAATATGACAGTCTCAGACATAGCAAGTCCCGCGCTTTCATTTTTCCCTTTTATACAGTATATTCGATTCAGCCGCAAAAGTAAAGATTAATAAATCATAAATAATAGAAAATCGCTATTGTAAAATTGAAAAAATATGTTATAATTAATGTATTTATTATAACCTTTTACTATAATTGCGTCTTGTGCGCGAAAGGATGAATTTTTTGCTCAGGCTGTTGAAATACATCAAACCCTATCTGGGGTGGGCGATCTCGTCGGTGTTTCTCGTGCTGCTCACGACGGGCATGCAAATGATCAATCCCATTTTGACAAAGTATATGATTCAGGACGGTATTCAGAAAGCCGATACCGACGCGATCCTTAAAATCGGCGTGATCATGATCGGCGTCGCCATCGGCGGCGGCCTGATCTCCGTGCTGAATACTTACGTCACCTCAAAAGCCGCCTCCGGCTATTCCAAGGAGCTGCGCAAGATCGTGTTCCGCAAGGCGCAGACCCTCTCTCAGAGCAACATCAACAATATCACTGTCTCCTCTCTGATCACGAGAACGTCCAACGATATTCTCACCGTTCAGCAGATGATCATCACCGTGATGCAGCAGATCATCGCGGTCCCGATCCTGTTCATCGGCGGTATGGCGCTCGCGATCCACGAAAACAAGGAGCTGGCAAGAATTATTCTGGTGGCAATCCCGATCATCGCGGTGATTTTCGGCGTTCTGATCATTCTGTTTATGCCCCTGTTCAAAAAGCAGCAGCGTCTTGTTGACCGGCTGAACCAGATCATCCGCGAGAAAATCGGCGGGGTGCGCGTGATCCGCGCGTTCAACCGTAACGAATATGAAGAAGAGCGTTTTCGCGAAACCAATTTTGATCTGACCTCCATCGCGCTGAAGATTCAGCGGATTTTCGCGTTCATGCTGCCGATCGCGATTCTGCTCGCGTTCATTCTTGTCGGGTATCTGATGTTTTACACCGGCAGCACGGCGGCGCGTCTGAACCCGGAAATCGAGGCGGAGCGTCTCAAGCTGGAGGGCACCATCGCCTCCCTTACCGCATTCGTCAACTATTTTGTCATCGTGCTCGGCGCCGTGACGATGGCGGCTGCCGTCATCGCGGTCATTCCCCGCGCGTCGATTTCCTCCAAACGTATCCTTCAGGTGCTGGATATGACGCCGGACGTCGTAAATCCCGAAAATCCCGTGCCGCAGCTGGAAGAGATGCGCGGCGTCGTCGAATTCCGCAACGTCAGCTTTACCTATCCGGACGAGCTGGAGCGGGATAAGGAAAAAGAAGAAAAACCCAAGGGCAAGCTCCGCGCCATGTGGAAGGAGTCCATGGAGAAGGTCAAGGACGAAAACAAGGCGAAGGCCGGGAAGAACGGCGCAAAGCCCGTCCCGGCGGACGAAGCGCGCCCGCTGTCGGAGCTTGACGAATTTGAAAAAGAAGAAAAAGAGCAGGTCTCGCTGCAGAATATCTCATTTACCGCCCGTCCCGGCGAGGTCACCGCGATTCTCGGCGGCACCGGCAGCGGCAAATCCACCCTTGTGAGCCTGATTCCCCGGATGTTCGACGTGACCGAAGGTGAAATTCTCGTCGGCGGCGTCAACATCAAGGACCAGTCCTTTGAAGAGCTGAACGCATCGATTGCGTATATCCCGCAGAAGGCCTATCTGTTCAGCGGCACCATCGCCGACAACCTGCGCTTCGGAAAGCCCGACGCAACGCAGGAAGAGATCGACCGCGCCCTTTCCATCGCGCAGGCGAAGATTTTCGTCGATCAGATGCCCGAGGGCGTCGAAAGCCCGATCTCCCAGGGCGGCACCAACGTTTCCGGCGGTCAGCGGCAGCGGCTTGCGATCGCCAGAGCCGTCATCAAGGATGCGGATATCTGCATTTTTGACGACAGCTTTTCCGCTCTTGACCTGGCGACGGACGCGAAGCTGCGCGCGGCAATCAAATCGGAGCTTACCGCGACGAATATCATTATTGTTGCCCAGAGAATCGGCACGATCCTTGACGCGGACCGGATCATTGTTCTCGACAAGGGAAGGATCGTCGGTCTGGGCAAACACCACGAATTGATGGAAAGCTGCGAGATCTACCGCGAGATGGTCGATTCTCAGCTGACTCCCGAGGAGGTGGCGGCATTATGAGTTCCGTAAAGACCGGAAAGAGCGCGGAAGCTCCCGAGAAAGAGAGTAAATACGCCGCTTACCGCAAGAAAGAAGACACCACCCAGAAGCCGAAGAATTTCAAGGGCACGCTGTTCCGGCTGATCAATATGCTCAAGCCGTATAAGGCCGCCGTGATCGTCGTGTTTATCGTCGCCTCCGCGGCGACGGTGCTGAACGTGTTCACACCGGATATCATGGGCGATATCATCGACGCGTTCACGGACCAGCTCAACAACCGTCTGAACGGGCTGGAAATGGACTTTACCGAGACGATCCACGGGATCCTGCGGATCTTTATCTTCTATTTCGGTTTTACACTGTGCGAATTCGTTCAGGTCTATCTGATGGCGGGCGTGTCACAGCATCTTGTCTGCGATATCCGTGAAAGGGTCAACCGCAAGCTTTCCCACATCCCGCTGCGCTACTTTGACAAGAGCACAAAGGGCGAAATCATCTCAAAGATCGTCAATGACTGCGACAACCTGAGCTCTACCCTGCAGAGCAACATCACCACCGTCGTCACCTCCGCCATTCAGGTCATCGGCGTCGGCATCATGATGTTTATCTCGGAGTGGCGGCTTGCGCTGATCTCGATGATCCTGGTTCCCATCAGCGGCTTTTTCGCGCGGGTGATCTCCAAGCGCTCCAAGATCCTGTTCCGCAAATTCTGGGACAAGACCGGCGACCTGAACGGCCATATCGAGGAAATGTACACTGGGCACAACATCGTCCGAATCTTCAACCATCAGAAAAAGGCGACGGAAGAGTTTGACGAAATCACCGACGACCTGATGGACGTTTCCGTCAAGGCAAACTTTGTTTCGGGCCTTCTGAAGCCGATTCTTTCGATTTTCTGGAACCTGACCTACGTTCTGATCTGTTTTACCGGCGCCATGATCGTCATGAACCGGATCGGCGGGACATCCACCACTCCCCTTGCGGGCAACATCGGTTTTGTCGTCGCCTTTATCCAGTACGCCGGCATGTTCTCAGGCCCCATCAACAATATCGCTTCGATCATCAACACGATCCAGTCCTGTCTTGCTTCCGCGGAACGCGTGTTCACGCTGGTGGACGAAGAGGACGAGGTCGAAACCGACAAGGGAATCACCCTTGACAACCCGCAGGGCGTTGTGGAATTCAAAGACGTCAGCTTCCGTTACCTGCCGGAGAAACCGCTGATCGATCATCTGAACCTGACGGCAAACAAGGGGCAGCTGGTCGCCGTAGTAGGCCCCACCGGCGCCGGCAAGACGACCCTTGTCAACCTGCTGATGCGGTTCTATGACGTGGATTCCGGCGCAATCACCATCGACGGCGTCGATATCCGGGACGTGACGAGAAACGAACTGCGCAAGCATTTCGGCATGGTGCTTCAGGATACCTGGATTTTTAAAGGCACGATCAAGGAAAATATCGCCTACGGCAGGATGGACGCGACGGATGAAGAGATTTACGCCGCCGCGGTCGCCGCGAAGCTGGACCCCTTCATCCAGGAGATGCCGGACGGCTACGACACCATGCTGGAAGAGGACGGCGCGAATATTTCGGAGGGTCAGAAGCAGCTGATCTCCATCTCCCGCGCGCTGCTGACCGACCCGGCGGTGCTGATCCTCGACGAGGCGACAAGCTCCGTCGACACCCGTACGGAGGTTCAGATCCAGGAGGCCATGAACAACCTGATGCAGGGCCGGACGGACTTTGTCATCGCCCACAGGCTTTCCACGATCCGCAGCGCGGACATGATCCTCGTCATGCGCCGCGGCGCGATCGTCGAGCAGGGCACCCACGAGGAGCTGCTGGAAAAAGGCGGCTTCTACGCCCAGCTCTACAAGAGCCAGTATCAGGGCGGGATCCCGCCGGAAGACGCGGAATAAACAGTATGAAACGGGACGACGCGGTTCTCTCTGCGCCGTCCCGCTTTTTTTGAAATATTTTCCTTTTTTCGCGAATATCGCGGCGTTTCTTTCGTCTTATAAGTGAAAGCATTAAAACAAAGGAGAAAGAATTATGAACAAGAAAAAATTCACGTCCGTTTTTCTTCTGACGGCATTGCTGCTCGCCGCCGCGATCCCTGCCGTCACCGCCCATGCGGAAAGGATCGCCGTATCCGATTACACCGAATTCTTTACTCCATGGCAGGGTACGGGAGATACTTCCGCCGTTTTCGGGATCGTCGACTACCACAAAGAATTAATATCCTGTTTTCTGCCGGAGGAATTCGCCTCTCTGAAATCGGGCGGCAGGGAAACGGTCGACCCGGCGGATTACGCCGTGACGCAAGAAGACGGCAAAACAAAAATCACACTGAAAGAAAGCTATCTCAATACGCTGGAAGACGGTTTCTACGGATATACAGCCCAATTCCGGGACATTGACGTTGACATGCGGCTTGCCGTCGTCCGACAGCAGCGTGACCGCAGCGACCTGAGCTTTGCGTTCGATCCCTACCCCGGTTACGGGGCGGCGACGGTCATGCTTCACAGCGAAGACGGGACCCGGTTTGATTATAATATGCTCTCCTCTCTGCGTCTGGGCGACCGGGAACTGACGAAGGATGAATACACCGTCGGTCAGTGGGGAACCGCGTATATCAGTCTGAACGAAGCATTTCTTGATACGCTCCCCTTCGGCGAATACCAGTTTACGGCGGATTTTCTGAATGCGAAGAACGTGACGCTTGTTTTATGGATTGACAATCCCAACAAACAGGGCGACGTGAACGGCGACTGCCGCGTCACCTCGGCGGATGCGCGCCTTGCGCTGCTGTTTGCGGCAAGAATCCGGACCGGCGGCAGCGCGGAACAGCTCGCCGCGGACATCGACCGCTCCGGCAGTCCCGACGCTTCGGACGCGCGGCAGATTCTGCGGGTCGCCGCGAAAATCGACGTCCTGCGTGTTGACGTGGAGCTGTTCAGCCACGAAGGACATCCGGAGCTTGACGATTATTCCTATGTGATCGGCGCGCTGCCCGCCGTGGCGACGCAATACCGCTGGATCGTACAGGCAGAGCCGGCGGAAGGCCTGACGATCACAGAGCAGACGCTGGATCGCAGCGAGGCGGGCAGCATCGGCCTTGCCGCATCTCAACGGTTCCTTGTGTCCGCAAACAAAACCGGCGATTACACCGTGCGGCTTGTGCAGAAGAACGACTGGGAAGATCAATGGATCGACGAGATCGAGTTTGTTTTCCATGTTAAGGATTTAGGGCAACACCGCACAAATACGAATGCGCGTCTTGCTTGATCTTTGTTCCGTCATCTTGCACAGATTCTCCTTGACAACCGTCAGGTTGCCTGCGG
>CACYHJ010000017.1 GCA_902774165.1 Oscillospiraceae bacterium | reverse complement strand
TTACGGGTGGGCGAGGAATGCAAAGACGTATACCCGCGGAGTCATTTATCAGATGAATAAAATCGGAGAATGTATGTGCGTAAAGGTGAGGTTTGATATTATGGAAAGTCTTCATGCGGAGCGCCGGGGCGTCGCTCCCTACGGCGGAGTTGCCCCACGCTCTGCGTTTATCCTCATTTTCAGGGCAAGTACACTTTTCATGCGGAACGCCGGGGGTGCGGATTCCCGGTGGGAATCTCTGCGGCTTGCCGCAGAAGCACCGACCGGACCGGAAAGCGAGACCGTCGTTCCCCTACGTCAGTGAAATATACGCCGTAACAAATAAGAAAGCGATTCCGTCAAATATTCGCATTCGATCTCTTAGGCGATATTCCCTCGCAGGGCTCGGGAACGATATTTCGCCTGCGGTGAAGCGATATTCCTCCGCGGGTCTCGGGAACAATATTCCGCCTGCGGTGAAGCGATATTCCTCCGATTCACGTCGGAGCGATATTTCCTCACTTTGTTCGGAAGCGTTTTTCTTCGCTCTCACATCACCAACCGCATATGCTCCATGCGCCGTCTGTGTTCGGTTCCGGTGGATATAATATAGATTCTTGTTGTATCAATCGAACTGTGACCTAAAATGTCGGCTAACTTCGCGATATCCTTCTCAATCCCGTAAAACGTCCTTGCGAACAGGTGGCGCAGATTATGCGGAAACACCTTCGATTCCGCGACGCGGGCCTGACGGCAGAGGTTCTTCATCTCCCGCCAGACGCTGGTCCGGTTCATCGGCTTTCCGGTTTTCGTGATAAAAATACAACCCGATCTGATTCCCTGCTCCGCGCAATAGCGGAGCAGTTTTTTGCGTAATTCTTTCACAAAAAAAACCGTTCTCGTCTTGCCCTTGCAGCGCACGACCGCCTCGCCGCGCTTGGCGGCTTCGACCGTGATGAAACGAAGCTCGCTCACGCGGATGCCGGTGCCGCAGATGGTCTGAATCAGCGGCGCAAGGCGCCCGTTGCCCTTCTTCTTCGCCGTCTCCACAAGCCGCAGATACTCCGCTTTGGTCAGCTCCTTTTCCTCTGGACAGAACGCCTGCCGCTGGATTTTCAACGCCTTGACCCGGCAGTCCGGCCTGCCGAGGAATTCCAGAAACGCGTTCACCGACGCGATCATCGAATTGACCGACCGGACCGCATAACCTTTTTCGATAATATATTGCTTATACGCCAGCACAAACTCCCGGGACAGCTCCCGGTTTCCCAAAAATTCCGCGAACGAGCGCGCGTCCCGCAGATACTTCTCCACCGTCGCGGGGCTTTTTTCGTTTTCTCTTAAATACGTTTCAAACGCTTTGATTTTTTCCGTCAGCACAAAACCACATCCTTCTTATAGATAGAAAAAAACCGTCAACGAAGTCGCTGACGGTTTTTCTCATAACCAATATATCATATTTCAGGCGGACGTAAAAGGACGTTTTCAGGACGGATCCGGACGTTTTCGCTCTTTAGGTAAACAGATTCACGATCACCTCAAACAATATTCTGAACTTTCGGTAAATCTTAATGAAGAACGCGGCGAAGTCGCTGACCTGCCGATCGTCCTCTCTGCCGTCGGGCAGGAAGGGCACGACCTCCTCGTCGAGATGTCCGCTGTAGAAATTGCCGCCGTCGGTGCGCATGGCGCCCCACTTTTCGGCGATGGTCTCGTAGCTGTCATGCTCCGGGTCGACGGTCAGGGAATCCTCCACGCTGCCCCAGATAAACCAGTCCGCCCAGGCTGCCCAGCTGTTGTAGCCCTTCCAGGTCCAGACGGTCCAGTTCACGCCCTCGTTTTCGTAGGTCTGCAGAATCTGGGCAACGGTGACGTTCGGTTCGGCGTCGCCGACGCCGGTGGGATGGAACTCGCCCGCGTACAGGGGCACGTTATATCTCAGCGCGTGCGACGCGTCGATGCGGGACTCGAAGCTCGCCTGCGTGTCGTTATACTGATGCAGCTGGTAGACCACGTCGGTCCAGCCCATCTTTTTGGGGTTCGGCAGCTTGCCGAGATCCCAGGTGCCCATCATGCAGAGCATACGGCCGGGATCCTTCGCCCGGATCGCGTTGTACGCGTCGTTATAAAATCCGTTGACCAGATCGTAATTGCGCTGAAAACGGGGAATATCGCAAACAGGCTCGTTCAGAAGATCGAACATCGCCACCGCCGGATCGCCCGCGAACCGCTCCGCGATCAGCGACCAGAGCTCAACGGCTTCGGCGCGGTATTTTTCGCCCTGTTCGGATTTATCAAAGAAATGACAGTTGTTCTTCTGCCCGCAGTGATCCTGCGCGCCCTGACAGCCGTTCACGCCGTGCAGATCGAGGATCGCGTAAAGGCCGTACTTCCGGCACATCTCCGCCGCCCAATCAAGGCGCGAAAAATCGATCTCTCCCGCGTCGTTCCGGATCCATGTGCCGTTGTCGTCGGACTGGAAATTGCGGTACCAGAAGGGGATTCGCACGCTGTTGAAGCCCATCTTCGCGATTTCGGCGAAATCGTATTCGGTGATCCAGTTGTCCCAATAGATATTGTAAAGCTCGTAGGCCTTCTCCGTGCCGAAACGGTCGATCAGCGTTTCCAGCGTCCAATGGTCGCCGCGCTCGCCGTTGTCCGCGGGGCAGAACCAGTCCTCCTGAATCAGCCAGCCGCCCAGGTTCACGCCGCGCAGCGTCACCTGCTCGCCGTCGGCGTTGAAGATCTTCTCGCCTTCGGTGTGCAGCGCGTCCGCGTCGGTGATCGGCGTCGGGACAAAGGACTCTCCGTCTTCGGCAAAGGCGGCGATCCCCGCGCCCGTCAGCACGCAGAGCGACAGAACAAGCGCGATCAGTTTGTTGAATGACTTCATAAATAAGACCTCCCTGAAAATGAATGAATAATGTACAATGAATAATGTATAATTGCGGAAAAGCGCTTCGCGCCTTTTATTATAGAAGAATGGCTTTCATTGTCCATTGTCCATTCTCCATTGTCCATTGAAATTATTCTGTTATTCCAAAATGATTTCTTTGTTAAACTCCGGCAGATCCACTCTTTTCAGGTGGTCCCTTGCCCGGAAGCGGACCCGGTCGTCGAAAACCTCCATGAGATACCCCGTGCCGGGGGCGTTGTACTCGCCGAATTTGGACGTTACGCCCACCGACGGCACGTTGACCGAATGGAAATTGCCGACGCGGTCGAAATTCTGCGGCCCGAAGCCCGCGTGGATATGCCCCGTCAGCAGGAACACGTTTTTGTAACGGTTCAGAATCTCCCGCAGCGCGTCGGACTGAGGCCCCACGTCGCCCTTGGAAACGCTGGGGCCGGACCAGATCCCCGGCAGGCCGTGGGTCTTTTTTAACGATTGGTGCAGAAGCACGAAAATCGGCTTGCCCTTTTCGGCTTTTTCCAGCTCCCTTTCCAGCCAGCGCAGCTCCGCGCCGTCCAGCGCCGCCTCCTCGAAGGTGCTTTTCACGGTGCCGAGAACGATAAACGCGTAGCCGTTCACCGCTGTGGAATAATAAAGTCTGCCCTTCTCCGCCGGCGCGCCGACCCTTCGGCAGAAGCTTACGAACCGCCTCGCCGTAACGCCGACCGGGCGGATCCGCACGTCGTGGTTGCCCGTGGCGGGGAGAAAACGCTTGATTTTTGAGCGCATCAGATCGAAGCAGTCCGCCATGAATTCATATTCCCCGGGCTCGCCGTTTTCGGTCACGTCGCCCACCAGGAGAAGCGCGTCAAAGGCGCTTTCCGCCGCAGCCACGTCCTGCGCGGCGGCAAAGGTCGTTTCCGAGCGGGAACGCAAAAGGAACGAAACGTGGGCGTCGCCCCACAGCACCGCGGTCAGGTTCGCGCTTTCGTCGGGACGCATCAGGGCGGCGGACGCCGAAAGGCGGGACGGCGAGCGCCGTCCCGCTTTTCCGATGCGATTCATGATCCGCCCGCTCATGACGGAATAAAGTCGGCGATGCCCTTCCCGCCGAACAGCACGGTGATGATCTTGCTGAACAGGATAAACAAATCCTTGAGGAATTTCACGAACTTGTTCGTGTCGTCGGTCTTCGGGCCGCCGTTGCGGATCTCATAGGTGATATTGTCAAGCCGGTCGTATGCGGCGTTGAATTCCTCGCTTTTCATAAGCGTATCGTTCAAGGCAGCCTCCGCGCCTGCCAGCGCTTCGGTCAGCTCCTTCGCCTGATCTTCGGGAAGGGTCGAAACGTCGTAATCCTTCCACGCCTTGTAAAGATTTTTCAGCTTCTTGCCGTTTCTCGCCCAGTTGAACTGGGGGAACGCGGGGTCGGAATAGATATCCCTGAAATTCACGTCGGAGAGGATGCGGGTCGCCAGCGCGATGATCACGTCGTTGTCGGCGGTGCGCTCGTGGTCCTGCCCGCAGAAGTAGAAGGTATTCTCCGGCAGCAGACCCGTGGAAGCGTCCAGCACGCCCAGCGGGTCGATATGGTGGTGGGTCGGGTCGGTGCAGACCGGATTTTTCGCCTTATAGTCCTTGCCCAGCGGCACGTCCACGCCCTTGGAATAGGCGCCGAAGGATTCGGAATCGGTGTGGATGATGCCGTCGGAATTGACCTTGTTCCAGGAGTCGCAGATGTGGTACATGGGGAAGTTGTAATCCACCACGTCGAAAAATTCCACGCCGTCGGCGCGCGCTTCGGTGATATACGCCTTCGCGTTGACCTGCGCGTTATGATACCAGTCGGTCTGCTCACGGATCACATCGTTATCCTCGTCCATGAGATACATCTCCCGCAGCGCCTCGTAGTCCTTCGAGGGGGTCAGCGCCCAGAGGGCGGTGGAATACTCAAGATAATCCTCGATCAGATCATGGGCGGCGATGTCGATGATATTGTTCACGTCCGCGTTGGGCATGATGCGCAGAAGCAGGGTAATGAGATACGAAAGCCAGTCGTCTTCACCGATCAGCGAGGGGAACATATACCCGTAAAGCGCCTCGTCGTCGTCCAGCAGGCCGTAACGGAAGATATCGCCGAGAATGGCGGTGCCGTCCGCCGCGGGAACGATCAGCCCGACCCGGTGGATATCGCGGGACAGCGGGATGCCCTTGTCTTTATAGATCTGCATCAGCGCGTTGAAGATGGATCCTCCCTGGCTGATGGGGGCAAGATTGACCTTGTCGGAGCCGGTCTCCGCCTTCGCGGTCTGAATCAGCTCGAACAGACCGTTCGCGAGATCCATCATATTGCCCAGGGACGCGTAGGAATAAAAATACAGATTCTCATAGCCCGCGATATCGGCGTAGTCGTAAAGCGGGATCTTATCCATCGCGTAATCGCGGTCGTATTCGCTCAGGTTCGCCACGCTGGTGGTATACTGCGTCGCGACGATGTTTTTCTCAAATTTTCCGTTCGCGTCGCATTTGACGTTGCCGGCGAGAGCCTTGCCCAGCACCTCGGCCACCGCCTTCGCGGCGCGGCTCTCCTTATCCTCCTGACTGATCAGGAGCGAGGCGATGGGAATCAGCGCCTTCTGCAGCGCGTCTTTGACGATCTCGGAGGTATCCTCCATGAAGAACGGCGCCTTGTAGGGCTCGCCCTTGGTGTTAAGCTTTTCGGTGCCGTCGTCGTTCAGGTACTTGACCTCCGACTGGAACACGCCGGGGATCACGATGGAGGGATAATACTTCGCCTCTTCCGTCTCCGCGGCGGCTGCGGTCATGGAGATTCCGGCGCAGAACGCAAGGGACAGCGCCAGGATCAGGGAAATGATTCTGCCGGACAATTTCATAAAAACACGACCTTTCAGCGTATAATTATTCATGTACAGTATAGCAAATACGCGGGTGGAATGCAAGTTGTGAGATGTGCATCACTCAAAGAACCTTCACAAACCGCGCATACACTTCGTCCCATGCCGCGGCATCGGCAGGGTCAAAGATTTCCGGCGCGCAGCTGCGGGAAACGGCGCGGCGGGCGTCGGCGATATCTTTGAGCTCGCCCGCCGCGATGAGCTGCGCGGCAACGTTGCCCATGACGGTGGCCTCCACCGGCCCCGCGGAAACGGGCACGCCGCAGGCGTCCGCGGTCATCCCGAGAAGGAATTGATCCTTCGTGCCGCCGCCGACCACGTAGATACATTCATATTTTTTGCCGGTGCTGTTCTGAATGCCTGCGAAGGTGTGGCGGTATTTCATCGCGAGGCTCTCATAGATGCAGCGGATCACCTCGCCGACGGTTTCGGGGACGTACTGCCCCGTGCGGCGGCAGAATTCCCGCACTCTTGCGGGCATATCGCCGGGCTGCACGAAGTCAGCCGCATCCGGGTCGATGAAGCAGCGGTAAGGCTGCGCCGTCCGCGCCGCGTTTTCAAGCTCGGCGAAGGAATACTCCTTGCCTTCCCGCTTCCACTGGCGGCGGCTCTCCTGAATCAGCCACAGGCCGCAGATATTTTTCAGGAACGCGATCGCCCCGTCAAAGCCGCCCTCGTTGGTGACGTTCAGCGCAAGGGTATCGTCGTTGATGATGGGCGCATCCACCTCGGTGCCGAACAGGCTCCAGGTGCCGCTGCTGATGAAGGCGAAATCCTTCTCCTTCGCCGGCACGGCGCTGACCGCGCTTTGCGTGTCGTGGCCGCAGACCGCAATCACGGGCACGGAGGGCACCCCCAGCTCCTCACAGATCTCCGGCGAGAGCATGCCGACGGTCTTGCCGGGCATCACGATCTCCGGCAGCAGACGCACTGGAATCCCAAGCGCCTCGCACATCCGATCGCTCCATTTACCGGTGACGGCCTCCACCAGCTGCGAGGTGGTGGCGATGGAATACTCGGCAACCATATTGCCGGTGAGGAAATAACTAAACAGGTCCGGCATAAACAGCAGCTTCGCCGCCCGGTCCAAAAGCTCCGGACGCCGCTGCTTAATGCTCAGCAGCTGGAAGGCGGTGTTGAACTCCATAAACTGGATGCCGGTGATATCGTACATCTCTTTTTTCGGAATCAGCTTCGCCGCCTCTTCAATGATCCCCTTGGTGCGCGCGTCGCGGTAATGGACGGGATTCTCCACAAGGCAGCCCTTCTCATCCAGAAGACCGAAATCCACGCCCCAGGTATCCACACCGATGCTGTCGAAGCCGCCGGCGAGCTTCGCCTTTGTGATGCCCTGCTTGATCTCAAAGAACAGGCGCAGCGCGTCCCAGTAAAGCGTTCCGTTCAGCATGACCGGATCGTTGGAAAAGCGGTGGACCTCCTCAAGGGTGATTTTATCGCCGTCGTAGGAGGCGATGATCGCGCGGCCGCTGGACGCGCCGAAGTCGAACGCAAGAACTCGTTTCATATTTATTTGACGACCCCTTTTTTCAGAATGATATTCGCGTAAAGCGCGGTCTCGCCGGTGGCGACGATCGCGTAAGCGGCGCGGGCGCGCTCATAGAACGCGAAGCGCTCGATCTCGGAGAATTTCGTCTCAAACCCGGGCTCGTTCTTCGCGACAATCTCTTTATATTTTCCCCAGACCTCGGGCTCCTCGTCGCCCGCGCCAACCGCCATGAGCATCACGGGCGAATCCACGTAGCTGTCCAGCGGCAGAAGGCGCAGGATCGCGTCCAGCAGCTCCGGCACGCCGTGGCCGTCGCAGCGCACAAGGCGTTTCGCGTTGGAGGCGGCGGGGAAATTGCCGTCGCCGAGGACGATCTCGTCGCCGTGGCCCATTTCGTTGAGGATCTTCAAAAGCTCGGGGGAAAGAATGGGGGGAATGTTCTTCAGCATACAAAAAGACTCCTTTCCGGTTGCGTCACATATAATATTTGAACGCTGTATTGTAAAGGGAGGTGAGCGCGTAATAGCGGGCGTATTTATCGGAACAGCGGTAGACCACCGCGATAAAGGTCCTGCCGTTTTTCACCGCCGCGGAGACAAGGCATTGCCCCGCCTCGGAATGAGAACCGGTCTTCATGCCGACGCAGTAACGGTAATATCTGTCGGAATGGGAATTCATCAGCTCGTTGGTGTTGCTGTAACTGCGGAACGCTTTGCCGGAGGCAGTATATGCGGTCGCATAGGTCAGCTTCACGGTGTTGCGGATCAGCGGCACACCGTAGCAATATGCGCCGACAATGATCATATCATGAGCGGTGGTATACGGGCGGCGCGCGTCGGGGAACCCGTCTGGATTGGTCCAGGTCGTGCCGGTCATGCCCATCTTCTTAGCCTCGTTGTTCATCAGGTTCACAAACGTCGCCACCGCCGATCCGGCGGACATCTTCGGGTCGCCGGCGTAAGCTCTGGCAGCCGCAGCGGCGATCGCGTACGCCGCGTCGCAGCCGGAGGGCAGGAGCAGGCACTTGAGCATCTCGGAGAAGGTCATGCGAAGGCCCTGATAAATGCCGGCTTTCGAGGTGTTCCAGTCCATCAGATTCAGCTCGGAGCCGACGGTAATGACGCTGTTCGCCTTCAGATATTTCGAGGCGACGTAGGCGGTCATCAGCTTGGTCGTGCTGGCGGGCTGAACGGCGGAATACATGTTCTTCCCGTAAAGGATTTTGTCGTTATCGTAGTCGTAAATCGCCGCGGAATAGCCGTATTTTGTATAAAAGCCGTTCGCCGGCACGTAGGGAAATTTCCGTTTCGCCGGCACTTGCGGCGCCTTCGTGGTGGGCACTGTCGTCGGCTTTTTTGTGGTCGGAGGCGTTGTTTGTTTTTCCGTCACGGGAGCCGTCGTCGTGGGCGCTGTCGAAACGGGCCCTGTCGTCGCGGTCAGAGGAACCGGAGGATCCAACGGACTGTAAGGGTCGATCCTCGCGGCAACGCGAAGGATGTATCGCGCGTCGGCTGCGGTGATTTTCCCACTGCCGTCATAATCGGCGGAAATTTCCTGTTCCCGCGTCGGGGAAAGCGATTTTGCCGCGATCAACAGCGCAACGCGCGCATCGGCGGCGGTGATTTTTCCGCTGCCGTCCAGATCGCCGAGCATCGTCTCGGGCAAAGCGCTGTTTCCCTCTTCCGGCGGCGCAGTGCCGATTTCGACGCCCGCCGCAACGCAGGGAACGACGCTGATCATCAGCGCCATGAAGACAGCTATAACAAACGCTGTGATTTTTGAAGGGATTTGATAAAACATTCAACAGACTCCTATGATCATTCAGGGATTATGCAATGGGATATCATTCAACGGATTATTCTTCAGGCTCGCCGTCTGACGCAGACGCGCCGTCCGGCGCCATCCTTGCTTTCCGGCGGATGATTCTCGGGAATCTTCGTTTTTTTCCGGCGGGTTCCGTTTCTCCGGCAGGTTCCGCTTCTTCGGCAGGTTCCGTTTCTTCGGCGGGTTCCGTTTCTTCGGCGGGTTCCGTTTCTTCGGCGGGTTCCTGTTCGGACGCGTCGTGTTCCTCTGAGGCTTCCTCCGCTGCGGGGGATTCGCTGCCGGAGGGTTCCGCATCGGCGGAAGATTCCTCCTGCGAAACGGTTTTTTCTTCGGCGTCCGCATTATCGCCGGCGGTTTTCTCTTCCGGGGCAGGTTCTGTTTCGTCGTCGGTTTCAGCGGGTTCCTGCGCTTCGTCGTCCTCGTCGGGCTCCTCCTCAGGATCCGGGTCATATCGTCTCTGCCGTCTCAGCTTTTTCCAGGCGGAACGCGGAACCACGCCGACCGCCGCCAGCGCCGCGCCGAGGCACAGCGTCAGACTGATCGCCCGGGGCTCGCCGATGCGCAGCACATTGTTCATCAGCAGGCAGAAGCCGAACATCAGCGCGAAAACCCCTGCCGTGTAAGACGCAAAGAAGATGATTCTCTTCATTTTGTCTTTGCTGCCGTTGGTGTTCAGCAGAAGCCCCGGCAGAAGCGCCGCCAGAAGCGCGAACAAAACAAGCAAAATAACGTAAGCGACCGGGGACCAGTTGACAAAGAAGTGATAGATCCCGGCGCCCACGGGAACCAGCAGCAAAACCGCCAGGGCAGTGAGCATCTGTTTTTTGCGGCGGTAAAGCCGGATGCAGCCGACGACGGCGGCAAACGCCGCCAACAGAACGGCGATGATCTGCGGGACCTTCGTCAGCAGCACGCCCATCCCGGCGCCCGCTTTTTTGAATTCCGGCAGAACTGCGCCGGCGTTGTATTCGGTCTCCCCGCCTTTTACCGAAAGTCCCAGCGTCGTGCCGGCGCGGGTCCCTGCCTCGGAATAATCCCAGGCCTCGAAGTTCATCGCAAATGCGGGGGATTCCTTGTCCAGCGAAAAATTGAAGCTCCTGACCGCCCCGAACATCGGGTCGCTGTAAACCGCGTTGTGCAGATAGCCCTTCCGCTCGGCCTCGCGGGGGGAAAGCGACTGACTGTCGGCGTCACCCTCGGTGAAATACAGAGATTTCCCGTGAGACAGATCCCACATCAGGTTGCCGTTATCATAAAAATGGCCGGTATTCAGCATATAGACGTAAATCGGCGCTTTTTTGTCCGTCAGGAAAATATTGTTATAATAGAACGCGGTGGCATGGGGCTCGTCACCCCGGCTGCCGGCGCTGACCTGACCCTCGCCGTTCAGCGCGGAGATATTGTTGCGGAAGACGTTGCCCTCACCGTAATGGATGTTCAGGCCCTGACTGGAGCAGCAGAAAACCAGATTTTTCTCGATCAGCATATCGGAGGAGCCTTCATCGAGATAGATGCCCCAGCCGCCGTAGCCGCCCTGCCCGGGATCGCACGCCACGTTGTGGATCACGTTGTGCGTGACGGTGGTGCCGGGCTGTTTGTCCAGCAGATAGATGCCGCCCATATCGGAGAGCCAGCCCTGCCCGATATTGTAAATCAGGTTGTAGCTGATATCGTTCTCCCTCGTTCCCGCGGCGTGATATCCCCAGGTCCAGCCGCCGGAGATCGCGGAATAGTACCCGTCATGGATCTCGTTATGGGTGATACGGACCCGCCCCGCGTGGGTAAACTGCACGCCGACGGCGTTGGCGAAGATCCGCCCGTAATGATAGATCAGGTTGTTGTCCACCGTGATATCGCCGGTAAACGCCGGGTCGTCGTCGTAAACCAGGCCGCCGCCGATAAAAATGCCGGACGCCGCCACGTCTCGGATGACGCAGTTTTTAATACTGCTGTTCCGGACGCCGTCGAGGAATTTGATCGCCGTTGCGCCGAGATTACGGAATTCACAACCGGTGATATGAATCTTCTTCGCATTCTTCGCGGTAACGACGCCGTCCACGTCTACCGCCGCCTGGGAGGAATCCATACCGTGCTTTGCCTGCCAGTCGTCCCCCTTGGAGACCGCCAGCTCCCAGTCGGTGCATTCAAAGACGATATTTTCAAAGCCGACGCCGCTTACGCCGTCGATATCGATCAGTTTTGTGACAGAAGAAGCGGAAAGCGTCACATTCTCCGGCCGCTCAAAATCCTCCGGAACATAATACAGTTTTCTGCCCGCGGCGTCGAGATACCACTCGCCCGCCTCGTTCATCTCGGAAAACACGTTTTCAAAATAATAACGGTCGCCCTCGCGGATCAGCATCGTCGACGGGCGGGACATCTTCACCTTGCCCGTGTCGGCGTCAAACGACTCGGCGTACGCCATCTCGTCATGCCAGTAGTGAAGAATCCGGACAATCGGTTTTCCGTTGTCAAATACTTCCGCGGGGATATCGCCCTTCTTTGCGTTGAAGGAGGTCTGACAAAGCGTGAAATCCCACGGCGCGTTCTCCGGGGTATACAGCGCGTCCGCGTTATCCACCGACGCAACCTCAAGGTACCCCTCGGCGGGATAGCGGGGGGAGGGCAGGCGTTCCCCCTTGCGGAAGAGGGACTTTGCGTCAAGCAGCGGATCTCTTTTCTCAAGATCCTTGGTGAACACACGAACGCCGTTGACCTTTTCAGACTTGAAGCCGGAGACCGGATATGCGCCGGTGAACACGACCGTCGCTCCGTTTTCGGCGGCATAGGTCACATTCTGTCGATCGAAAGACCGGAACGAAACCGTTTCGTCAAAATAATAGGTTCCTTCGGCAAAAAAAACCGTCACGGCGGATTTTCCGGGAATTTCCTTCGCCCGTTCTTTCGCGCCGGCAAGCGTCGCCAACGGAGCTTCCTTCGCCCCGGACGCCTCGTCGCTTCCGTCGGGAGACACATACAGAACCGTACTGCCCGGCAGATCCGTCCCAACGGCAAAAGCGGCGGGAGACAGAACCCCTGCCGCAACGATCACGGAAAGTAAAATACCCAACAATTTCAGTTTTTTCATTTGACGGACCTCACAGTCGACAATGGCAAAAGACGCATTGATATTCTCAAGGGGATACATTATAAATCATATCACAGCAAAAGAACAATGTCAATGCGCAAGCGCTCCGGCCAATATTTAAATCAATACAAATTCCGTGTTTTCGTGCTGCAGCAGAGGTGATCCGGGCACGAAGGCGTTCCGGCGCACTCATCTGTCGCTTTTGAGAAGCTTCCGGATCTGACGCGCCGCCTTTCGCGCCTCCGGCGTGGGGTACAAAGGATAATCGTGATGCACGCCCCGCTGCACAATCATGCGCACATTCGGGATTTTATTACAAAACCGTACAATATCCGGGTAAAGCAGCTCCCGCGCCCCGGCAAAAACCGCAACATTTTCAAGGGATTCCGGGCAGCCGTTCACAGGCGAGACGCGGGGATCCTGTGTCCCGCAGTCCTTCGCCCACATTTCGCCCAGACGGCGAAGCCCGTAAAGCGCGCAGAGGGGATCACGATCATAATCCGCCAAGTCAGGATTTTGCATCGAAACGTCGACCCACGGGGAAATCAGAATCAGTTTTTCCGGCTTCGATGCCTCCGCCGCCGCAATCGCCGCAGCAAGTCCCGCCCCGGCGGAATCCCCCATCAGCACGACGGGATGTTTCTCCGGGGACAGAGACCGGTAATATTCCGATACCGCGGAAAAGGCGCGGGGCCCGTCGCCCTGAGGCAGAAGCGGATAGAGCGGGACGTGGATCTGCGCCCCGGTTTTCAGGGCAAGCCGGTCCAGGAACTTCCAGTGCATTTTCTGCGGGCGGTTCACATACGCCCCGCCGTGGAGGTAGAGAATGACCGTGCCGTTGTTGTCTTTGTTAAAGACGCAGACCGGCATGTTATCATCACCCGCCCGGGTAAGCGGCGCACGCGGACGGAATTTGTCGGGCAGAGCAAACGGTTCCGCGTTTTCTTTCATTTTCAGGGCGTAATAGCCTTCAAAGCTTTTTCTTTTTGAAAACCGTTTACGGTATCCGCTCAGGAGCAGATACCCTTCGGCGATCGCCGCCGTCAGGGATTTTGACAGAGCAAGACGAAGAAACAGATACAAAATCGCCGCGTCTGCCGCGACCGAAAAAATCAGCGCCGCTGTTTTCATAGTTTCCCCTCCTCCCGCATATACTGAAATAAGATCATAAGAATGGAAAAAGGGACTTGCCTTACGGCAAATCCCTTAGTGTTGTGAAAGTCTTAATTATTTGGACTTCTTGGAAGCTACGAACGCAGCGCCGGCAAGAACTACAAGAGCAGCGGCAACAGCGATGCCGGCATCACCGGTAGCGGGGATGGTCTTGGCAGGCGTGGTCGGAGCAACTTTGGTCGGAGCAGCAGTGGTAGCCTCAGAGGGAGCCTCAGTGTTATTCTGAGTGGGCTCAACCGAGGGAGCTTCGGTGGTCGGAGCTTCGGTGGTCGGAGCAGCAGTGGTGGGAGCAACGATCTCAACGTTCGCGGAACCGGTAGCCGGCAGGTTCGCTGCGGGCTCGAAGTCGCCGTCAAGAACCTCAAGAGTGAAAGCAGCCTTGTCGCCAGCAGCGCCGATCGCCTTGAAGGTGAAGGTAGCCATGGTCAGGGAAGCATCCTCGAGGGACTTGGTGAACATGAAACCGACGGTAGCAGCGCCATCGGAGATCTTATCACCAACAGCGGAACCGAGCTCAGAGTTGGTCTGGCTGACATACTGATAAACAGCAGGATCCCAGGACAGCTGGAAAACGCCGCTCTCAAAACCGGTAGCGTTGCCAAGGGTGGCAGTAACGGTGAATGTCTGGCCTTCCTCAACCTTCGCGGGAGCGCTGACAGAGAGGGTGCTGGCGGCAAAAGCCGAGAAAGCAACAGTGCTCATGACAGCAATCGCAACAACGAAGACGAGAACTTTCTTTGCAAGTTTCATTTTAGAACCTTCCTTTGATTTTTTTTATATAAAGAGCAAAGCTCATTTATATACATCATAAAAACAACCGCGGAGCAATTGTATGAGTATTATATACCATCCGTGCAGATTCGTCAAGCCCTATTTTCGAAAAATTTACAATCTTCGAAAAATTTCTTTCTGCCCGACGGCGTTTACTTTGTTATTGTAGCACAGCATTTTCGAAATGTCAAATAGTTTCTGCACATTTCCTGCATATAAAACGAGAAAAAATTCACAATTGATTTGTTGACATTTCACAATATAGTTTCCCGCGGCGGCTGCGGATGATACAAGAAAGTATTTGACAGCAGGTTTTGTTGTCAGTTGCCGGTTGCAGCTATCGGCGATCAGCTGACAGCTGCACAAATTTTACCATGAAAAGTCAAGGGGAACGCCGTCCGCCTGCCACCGCTCCGGCGTTTTGTTTTCGTACCGGTCCAGCGGTCTGAGTCCGTGGAACGTCTGGACATCAACGAAGGCGTCAGAAATATCCGCCTGTATTTCCTTCGGGATCTCCGCCGGCGCGGAGACGAACAGGGCGGTATCGCTTTTCGACAGCAGCTCCAGCCACTGCCGGTTCTTCTCCCAGGGGATATTGTCGCCCAGGATGCCCACGCAGTCCGCGTCGACAAGGTAGAACCTGCGGTTCTGCGCCAGACGGAACGCAAGGGTGTTCACGCCCATTTTCTTTGTGCGCGCCCATTCCCTGCCGCTGGTGTCGTCGCCGGTGCGGGCGATCTGCGCAAGGCCCGCGCACAGATGCGACACGGTGTTGCAGCCGATGATCAGCATCTCCCCGGCGGCGTCCCGGATCAGCCGATATAGATCCTGTACGATCTCGGCGTTCGTTTTCGACCGGTCTTTAAAATGCCATCCGGGCACGTTGGTGACGCCGTCGGCAAGCTCCTTGCCCCAGTCGCCCAAAAGGTCGAAGGTCGTAAAATCATGTTTCAGAAGATCGAAACCCCAGCCGCGGATGCGCTCCACGTCGGCGCGGAGGAGGGCACGCACCCGCCCGTCGGTGGGATCG
>CACYHJ010000016.1:20417-26060 GCA_902774165.1 Oscillospiraceae bacterium | reverse complement strand
TTTTCCGATTTTTACGGCAAAAATAAAAATTAACAAAAAAGTATTTATCTTTTGCGCGTGATATGGTAAAATATTATTCTGTATATTATGCTTGATTGTATTAAACGGAGAAAATAAAGATGTTCATCGACAAGGCAGTGATTATGATCAAAGCCGGGGCGGGCGGCGATGGCGCCGTGACCTTCCGGCGGGAAAAATACGTCGCCGCGGGCGGGCCCGACGGCGGCGACGGGGGGCGGGGCGGCAATATCGTTTTTGTCGCCGACGACAACCTTTCCACCCTTGCGGATTTCCGCTATAAAAGAAAATACAAGGCCATGCCCGGCACGCCGGGCATGGGTAAGCGGTGCCACGGCAAAAACGGCGAGGACCTGACCATCCGCGTTCCCCGCGGAACCCTGATCCGGGACAACGCCACCGGCCGCATCATGGCGGATATGTCCTCCGGCGAGCCCTTCATCGCCGCCAAAGGCGGCAGAGGCGGCTGGGGCAACACCCATTTTGCCACCTCGACCCGCCAGACGCCCCATTTCGCGAAAAACGGCGCGCCGGGGGAGGAGCTTGAAGTCCTGCTGGAGCTGAAGCTGCTGGCGGACGTGGGGCTTCTCGGCTTCCCCAACGTGGGGAAATCGTCGCTCATTTCCGTCGTCAGCGACGCCAAACCGGAAATCGCGAATTATCATTTCACCACCATCACCCCCGTTCTGGGCGTGATCCGCATGGGGCCGGAGAGCAGCTTTGTGATGGCGGATATCCCCGGCCTGATCGAGGGCGCCGGCGACGGCGTGGGCCTCGGGCATGCGTTCCTGCGGCACGTGGAGCGCTGCCGGCTGCTGATTCATATCGTCGACGTTTCCGGCTCCGAGGGCAGGGACCCGAAACAGGATTTCGAGACGATCAACCGGGAACTGGAAAAATTCAACCCCGAGCTTGCGAAATGCCCTCAGATCGTGGCGGGAAACAAGCTGGATCTCGCCACAGACGAGCAGCGCGCGGAGTTTGAAAAATTCATCAAAGAAGAAAAGGGCCTGCCCTATTTTGAGATCATCGCCCCCATTGCCGAGGGCACGAAAGAGCTGATCGACTATACCGCCGCGCGGCTGGCGCAGCTGCCCGCGGTCCGCGTTTATGAGCCGGAGCCGCTGCCGCCCGAGGAGATCCCGGACCGCAGACGGCGCAACGAGTTCACCGTGGAGGTCGAGGACGGCGTTTACTATATCGAGGGCGAATGGCTGATGAAGATCCTCAACAAGACGGACCCGGACGATTATGAGTCGCTGCAGTATTTTCAGCTGGTGCTGCGCAAAAGCGGCGTGATCGACGCTCTTGTGGAAAAGGGGATCGCCACCGGCGATACGGTCGATATTTACGGCCTGGAGTTTGAGTATGTGCCGTGAGCCCGTGATGGCGCCGCGTCAGGCGGCGGCGCAGAATGTGCTGGCGCTGGCGTTTCTCGGCGACAGCGTGTATTCCCTTCTGGTGCGGGAAGCCCTTGTGGCGGCGGGAGACGGCAAGGCCGGCGCGCTGCACGCCCGCAGCGCCGCGCTGGTGAACGCCGCGGCGCAGGCGCGGGGGTATGAGCGCATCCGCGACTGCCTGACGGAGGAAGAGGCGGCGGTCTATAAACGGGCGCGCAACGCCCATTCCGCCCATACGCCGAAAAATATGTCCGGCGGCGACTACCACAGCGCCACGGGGCTGGAGGCGGTCTTCGGCTATCTGCATCTGTGCGGCGCCGAGGCGCGCATCCGCGAACTGTTTGATATTATTATGGACAAGGAACAACAGCCATGAGAGTTAAGAAAGAACATATCCGCAATTTTTCCATCATCGCCCACATCGACCACGGCAAGTCCACCCTGGCGGACCGCCTGCTGGAGCTGACCAATTCCGTCGACGAGCGGGATATGAAGCAGCAGCTGCTGGACGATATGGACCTTGAGCGGGAGCGCGGCATCACCATCAAGGCCCACGCGGTCACGCTGCATTACAAGGCGGACAACGGCGAGAGCTATGAGCTGAACCTGATCGACACCCCCGGCCATGTGGACTTCAACTATGAGGTTTCCCGGTCGCTTGCCGCCTGCGAGGGCGCGATCCTGATCGTGGACGCGACGCAGGGCATCGAGGCGCAGACCATCGCGAACACTTACCTCGCGCTGGACCATAATCTGGAGCTGGTGCCCGTCATCAATAAAATCGACCTGCCCGCGGCGGATCCCGAACGGGTCTGCGCCGACGTGGAAGAGGTCATCGGCCTTGACTGCTCCGAGGCGCCCAGAGTTTCCGCGAAAACCGGTGAAAACGTCCGCGCGGTCCTGGAAAAGATCGTCTCCGATATTCCCGCGCCGGACTGCGACGACGACGCGCCGCTGCGGGCGCTGGTGTTCGACTCGGTCTACGACAGCTATAAAGGCGTCATCGTTTACGTACGTATCGTGGACGGACAGATCCGTCCCGGCGATACCATGCGCATGATGGCGACCGGAGCCGAGTTTACCGTTGTCGAGACCGGCCATATGCGCGCCACGCGGCTGGAGCCGGATGCCTGTCTTTGCTCGGGCGAGGTGGGGTATATCACCGCGTCCATCAAGACCGTGCGGGACGCGAAGGTGGGCGACACCGTCACCCTTGCGTCAAGGCCCGCGCCGGAGCCGCTGCAGGGGTACCGCAAGGTCAATCCCATGGTGTTCTGCGGCGTTTATCCCGCCGACGGCGCCGATTATGAAAACCTGAAGGAGGCGCTGGAAAAGCTGCAGCTCAACGACGCGTCCCTTTCCTATGAGCCGGAAACCTCCGGCGCGCTGGGCTTCGGCTTCCGCTGCGGCTTTCTGGGGCTTCTGCATCTTGAGATCATTCAGGAACGGCTGGAGCGGGAATACGATCTCGATCTTGTCACCACCGTTCCCAGCGTTATTTATAAAATCCATCTGCGGGACGGCTCCGTGGTCGAGATCGACAATCCGACCAAGTACCCGGACCCTGCGGAGATCGACTTCAGCGAGGAGCCCATCGCGGACGCGCACATCTATTCCCCGCCCGATTACGTCGGCGCGATCATGGATCTGTGTCAGGACCGCCGCGGTACCTTTATCACCATGGATTATCTGTCAAAGGACCGGGTCGATATTCATTACAACCTGCCGCTGAACGAGATCATTTACGATTTCTTCGACGCGCTCAAATCCCGCACCCGGGGCTACGCGTCCTTCGATTACGAGCTCAAGGGCTACGCCCAGTCCAACCTTGTGAAGCTGGACGTGCTTCTGAACGGCGACCAGGTGGACGCCATGTCCTTCATCATCCATTCCGACAAAGCCTACGGAAGAGCGCGGAAGATCGCGGAAAAGCTCAAGGACAACATTCCGCGTCAGATGTTTGAGATCCCCATTCAGCTTGCCATCGGCGGCAAGATCATCGCCCGCGAGACCGTCAAGGCGCTGCGCAAGGACGTGCTTGCCAAATGCTACGGCGGCGATATCACGCGGAAGAAGAAGCTGCTGGAAAAACAGAAGGAAGGCAAGAAGCGGATGCGTTCCTTCGGTACCGTCGAGGTCCCGCAGGAGGCGTTTATGGCGGTGCTGAAGCTGGACGATGATAAGTAAAACCGCACGGCGGTTTTACTTAATGAATAATGGACAATTTTTATAAAAACAGGAGGTCGCAGACAATGTCAGATTATCTTCCCACCGTCATCCTCCCCGGAATCGGGCAGTCCTTCGTTGAAATGGTCGACGAAAACGGCAAAAAAATCAAAAACGCGTGGCCGCTGAGCATCAGCAAAGATCTGGTGATGGAGAAAATCAAAAAACCGCTGGCGAAAATGATGCTCCTTCGGCGGGACGCCGGGTTCTCCGAAGCGGTGGCGCAGATCGCCGCCGAGACGGTGGATCCGCTGGCGATCAATCCCGACGGCAGGACCAAACACCGTCTGCGTCCCCGCAGGTTCGACGTTCCCGCTTCCGAATATCCGGAGGAGGACCGCAAGCGCCTTTACCGGATGGTGCCCATGCAGGGCCTTGCGGAGATCATCGGTGAGGATAAGCTTTTCTTCTTCGCTTATAATTCCTTCGGAGATCTTCCTTCCCTTGTCGACGAGCTGAACGCCTTTATCAAAAACGCGAAGGCGCGCACCGGCGCGGACAAGGTCAACCTTTTGCCCGTGAGCCTCGGCGGCGTGCTGATGAACGCCTACTTTGACAAATATCTCGGCGAGGGCGACGTTCACCGGGTGGTGAATATCGTCGCCGCTTCCGGCGGCACCAGCGTGGTGGCCGACGTGCTCGCCCATGAGGTCGAACCCGCCGAGGCCGCCCAGATCGCGAGCATTATCAGCCGCGGCGCGGTGGAAAAGGCAAAAACGCTGATGAAGACCGTGCCCTCCGCCGTCGTTGAAAAAACGATGCATGCGGCCATCGACGCTGCGGTGCAGAAGGTCTGCGTCAATTCCACGGTGACCTGGGGCGCCGTGCCCGGCAGCAGGTACGCGGCGCTGGAGCGGCGGTATCTGTCGGACGGCAGGCACGAGCACGTGCGGGCGTGCGCCGCCCGAATGGCGGAAATCCACAACAATTATCCCGCGTTCGTCAAAAAAATCACGGACAGCGGCGTGCAGATCTTCAATCTCTGCGGCTACGGTCTGCAGCTTCTGCCGCTGATCAAAACAAAAACCGTCACCTCCGACGGCATGATCGATACGGCGCTTTCTTCCATGGGCGCTTACTGCGCGCCTCTGGGCAAAAAATTCGCGCCGGGGTACAAGCCGAAAAACGACGGCGTGACCGGCGCGGTCTCCCCGGACGGCAGAATCGACGCCTCCGCCTGCGCGCTGCCCGATACCACCTGGCTGTTTTCCGATCAGGAGCACGAGGCGATCGCAGACAACAAAAAGGCGATTTCGCTTGCGGTGAAGCTGCTGACCGACGACGGCTTCGCTTCGGTGCATGACGACCCGGAATACCCGCGGTTTTCCTGATCGCCCGCAGGTCGGCAACAGAATTGATAATAAGGGCAACACCGCACAATGTCTCCGCAGGCAACCTGACGGTTGTCAAGGAGAATCTGTGCAAGATGACGGAACAAAGATGGGGCAAGACGCGCATTCGTATTTGTGCGGTGTTGCCTAAGAATTGATAATAAAATGAAAAGAGGAATTCCATGTCAGACGCAATCATTACCATTCAGGGGCTGAGCAAATCTTACGGGAAGCGGCTCGTCCTTGACGATATTTCCCTTGAGGTCCCGCGCGGGAAGATCGTCGGCCTGCTGGGCGCGAACGGCTGCGGCAAAACAACGATGATGAAAATCATGACCGGCCTGATCCACGATTATAAGGGCTCGGTGCTGGTGGACGGCCATATCCCCGGCGCTTATTCCAAGGCGCAGACGGCGTATCTTTCGGAGCGCACCTATCTCCCCGGCTGGTTCCGGATGAAGGACGCGATTGCCTATTTCAGCGACTTTTTTGCCGATTTTGACGCCAAAAAGGCGGAGGAGCTGATGGGGCGTCTCAAGGTCGACCCGAAACAGCGGCTGAAAACCATGTCCAAAGGCCAGAAAGAGCGCATGCAGCTGGTGCTGATTATGTCCCGCAAGGCAAAGCTTTATGTCATGGACGAGCCCCTCGGCGGCGTGGATCCCGCC
>CACYHJ010000016.1:0-20395 GCA_902774165.1 Oscillospiraceae bacterium | reverse complement strand
ATCCCGCCGCCCGCGAGGTGATTCTGAAAATCATCATGCAGAATTATAACGAGGATTCCACGCTCCTGATCTCCACGCATCTGGTGCACGATCTGGAGGAGTCCTTCGATCACGTGCTGATTCTCGGGCAGGGACGGCTGCTGTTCGCCGGGGATATCGGGCCGATCAAGGACCGGGGCATGACCGTCGAGGATAAATATAAGGAGGTTTACGGCGATGCTTGGCAAATTAATTAAAAATGATATGAAAGCCGCGGCCCGGGGCGTGTCCAACGTCTATCTCGCGGCGTTTATCGCCATGGCCGCAATGGGGATCTGCCTGTTTGCCGATCTCGGCGTCGGGAAGATCATCGCCTCCATTCTTCTGGTGCTGGTCAGCTTTGCGACGATCATCGTCACCATCATCGCCACCGTCGGGGAATTCCGGGGAAGCATGTTCGGCGACCGCGGATATCTCACGAATACCCTTCCGGTCAAGGGGCCGACCATGCTGTTCTCAAAGCTGCTCACGTCCTTCTGCTGGATCATCATCAGCTACCTTCTGGTGTTTTTCTGCTTCTGGCTGGATTACTATTACTGGATGGGAGAAACGTCCGATTCTTTTGCGACTATGCTTGCCGAAATGCTCCCCTCCATCGGCGCGCCGAACATCGGCGTTCTGCTCAGGGCGCTGGTGTTTATTGCGATCAAGGGCGTTTTCCTGATTATCGTATTTATCGCCGAAATCTACTTCGCCATGACGCTTGCCCATGTGCGGCCCTTCAGCGCGCTGGGCGGCTTCGGCGCGGTGATTTACTTCTTTGCCGTGTTCGGGCTCGTGATCTTCCTTTCCTCCCGCGCGGAGCATCTGTTCACTACCGCGGTTCTGATCAACGAGGACCTGAGCATGAGCTTTACTGCGAGCAGTGAGGCGGTCGACGCGATCCGTTTCTCCGGAGGCGCTTCCGTCACGCTGACGCAGGTGTATGTGGAGATCATCGCTGCGGTGCTGCTGTTTATCGGCACGGGCGAGCTGATCGACCGCAAAATCAATATCAAGTAAGATGAAGATTTATGATATTTCGGCGGATATCCTGTCCGCCGCCGTCTATCCGGGCGACCCTGAGCCGCGTCTTGAACGGGTGGAGACGATCGGGCAGGGCAGCGACTGCAATCTGTCGGCGCTGTACTGCTGCCTTCATAACGGGACGCATGTTGACGCGCCGCTGCATTTTCTGCCGGAGGGCGAAACGATCGACAACATGCCTTTGGACGCGTTTCTCGGCGAGTGCCGGGTGGTCGAGGTCCCCGAAGGCCCGATCACGGCGCGGATCGCGGACGAGATTCTGCCCGCGGATGCAAAACGCGTCATTATAAAAGGAAACGGCGCGGCGTATTTCAGCGAGGACGGCGCGCTGCTGGCGGCCGGACGCGGATATCTGCTGATCGGCGTCGACGCCGCCTCCGTGGGGATCCACGGCATCCAGACGCCGGTGCACCGGACGCTGCTTTCTTCCGGTACGGCGCTGCTGGAAGGGCTTGTGCTGGACGACGTGCCGGAAGGGGCGTATTTTCTCTCCGCTCTGCCGCTGAGGATCGGCGGCGCGGAGGCCGCCCCCGTCCGCGCGGTGTTGTGTGAATTCTGATTTAGCATCGCTAAATCAGAATTTTTAAAATACCTATTGCATTTATCGCCGAAATTTTATACAATAATCTGTAAGGCTTTTCGGCTTTTAATCCGTTTATTAAAGAAAAAGGAGTATAAAACATGAGTGTACTGAACAAGAAGACCGTGGAAGATCTTGACGTTAAGGGCAAAAAAGTGCTTGTGCGCTGCGACTTTAACGTGAAGTTCGAGAACGGCGTCATCACCGACGACAAACGCATTGTCGCCGCGCTGCCGACCATCAAATATCTACTTGACAACGGCGCGCGCGTCATCCTCTGCTCCCATCTGGGCAGACCGAAGGGCGAGTTTGATCCCGAATTCTCCCTTGCTCCCGTCGCCGAGCGTCTTTCCAAGTATCTCGGCATCGACGTAAAGATGGCGAAGGACGTTGTGGGCGACGACGCGCACCGGCTTGCCGCGGAGCTGAAAGACGGCGACGCGATGCTGATCGAAAACGTCCGCTTTGAAAAAGGCGAGACCAAGAACGACGAAGCGCTCAGCAAGGCGTTTGCTTCTCTTGCCGATCTCTACGTCAACGACGCGTTCGGTTCCGACCACCGCGCGCATTCCTCCACCGCGGGCGTAGCCGCTTATCTTCCCTCCGCTGTCGGTTATCTCGTGCTCAAAGAGATCCAGTTCATCGGCGGTGCGCTCGAGGCTCCCAAAAGACCCTTCGTGGCGATTCTGGGCGGCGCGAAGGTTTCCGACAAGATCGGCGTTATCGAGAATCTGCTTGATAAAGTCGACGTTCTGATCGTCGGCGGCGGCATGGCGTACACCTTCCTCAAGGCGCAGGGCCACTCGATCGGCAAGTCCCTGTGTGAAGAAGATAAATTCGACGTCGCGCTCGCGGCGCTGAAAAAGGCCGAGGACAAGGGCGTGAAGTTCCTTCTGCCCGTGGATTCCCGCTGCGGAAGAGAGTATTCCGCCGACACCGATTGCATGGTCGCCGCCCGCGGCGAGATCGATGACGGCTGGATGGGCCTTGACATCGGCCCCGAATCCGAGAAGCTGTTCGCGGACGCCATCAAGGGCGCCGGCACGGTTGTATGGAACGGCCCCATGGGCGTTTCCGAGTGGGAGAAGTTTGCTTCCGGTACGGTTGCGGTGGCGACGGCGGTTGCCGAGAGCGACGCGGTTTCCATCATCGGCGGCGGCGATTCCGCGGCTGCGATCAAGAAGCTGGGCTTTGCCGACAAGATGAGCCACATTTCCACCGGCGGCGGCGCTTCCCTTGAATTCCTTGAGGGCAAGCCCCTTCCCGGCATTGAAGCCATCGACAATAAGGACTGAAGACACGAGTTCCGAGTCCCGAGTCCCGAGGCGGATCGGCAAGGTTGACCGCTTCGGAAAAAGACGATGGAACCGGATGGCCCGGATCATCAGTATAAAAGAAAAATGCTTCATTGAAAGCCTCGGGACTCGGGTCTCGGGCCTCGGGACTTTCGTTTGCATAACCAAACAGAAAGGAAGAACAAAATGAATAAAGCACTTCGCCGCCCCGTGATCGCGGGCAACTGGAAAATGAACAAGACGCCCGACGAGGCGAAAGCCCTCATCGAGGAAATGAAACCTCTCGTGGCGGACGCTGACTGCGACGTGGTCGTCTGCGTTCCCTACGTTGATATCCCCGCCGCGCTGGAAGCCACCGCAGGCTCCAACATCAAGGTCGGCGCCGAGAACTGCCATTGGGCTGAGAGCGGCGCGTTCACCGCGGAGATCTCCGCCCCCATGCTCAAGGCGGTCGGCGTTCCCTACGTCATCATCGGCCATTCCGAGCGCCGTCAGTATTTCGGCGAGACCGACGTGACCGTCAACAAGCGCACCAAGGCGGCGCTTGCCAGCGGCCTGAAGGTGATCCTCTGCGTCGGCGAGCTGCTGGAGCAGCGCGAGCAGGGCATCACTGAAGAGGTTGTGCGTTATCAGACCAAGATCGCGCTGGGCGACGTTTCCGCCGAGGATCTGAAGAACGTCATCATCGCCTATGAACCCGTCTGGGCGATCGGCACCGGCAGAACCGCCACCGCCGAGCAGGCCAACGAGGTCAACGCGGCGATCCGCGCCTGCATCGCCGAGCTTTACGGCAAAGACGCGGCGGACGCCACCGTGATTCAGTACGGCGGCTCCATGAACGCGAAGAACGCTGCGGAGCTTCTTGCGCAGCCCGACGTGGACGGCGGCCTGATCGGCGGCGCCTCCCTCAAGGCGCAGGACTTCTCCGTGATCGTGAAAGCGGCGTCCGTGTAAGCTATATATAATGTAATATATTATATAGAGAGAAAGGAATTCGATCGTTATGATGAAATTGGTTTTGATCCGTCACGGCGAAAGCGAGTGGAACCTTGAGAATCGCTTCACCGGCTGGACGGACGTGGAGCTTTCCGAAACCGGCAAGAAAGAGGCCGCCGAGGCCGGCAAGACCCTCGTCGCAGAGGGGTACGACTTCGACGTCTGCTACACCTCTTATCTGAAGAGAGCCATCCACACCCTCAACGGTGTTCTGCTGGAGATGGACCGCGAGTGGCTGCCCGTTTATAAGAGCTGGAAGCTCAACGAGCGTCATTACGGCGCGCTGCAAGGCCTTAACAAGAGCGAGACCGCGAAGCAGTACGGCGAGGAGCAGGTCAAGATCTGGAGACGCTCCTTTGATATCACCCCGCCCCCCCTGACGGAGGACGACGAGCGCAATCCGAAGTTCGCCACCGCTTACAGAAACGAGGATCCCGCGCTGATGCCCCTCACCGAGAGCCTGGCCACCACCATCGAGCGCGTCGTGCCCTATTTTGAGAGCGAAATCAAGCCGCAGATGGCAGCCGGCAAGCGCGTTCTGATCGCCGCCCACGGCAATTCCCTGCGCGCGCTTGTGAAGTATTTCGAGAATCTGACCGCCGACGAGATTCTGGGCGTCAATATCCCCACCGCGATCCCGCTGGTCTATGAGTTCGACGACGACTTCAAGTTCATCAGAAAGTACTATCTGGGCGACCAGGAGAAGCTTCAGGCGAAGATCAACTCCGTCGCCAAGCAGGGCAGCGCGAAGTAAAAAAGCCCGCGCAAGGCCGAAAATCGTATAAAAACGTTATTATTTGCGTTACAAAATGTTAAAACCCATGCAGAGAATGTCAGTTTTTCGTGATTTGTTCCAAAAAACATCCGTTGGTATATGCAATATTTCTAAGAATTGCCAAGTATATATCTATTGACTTTTTGTCCTGTGTGGTGTAGAATTATTCACGAAGCACTGATGAAAGTCTTTGCTTGTAAATCAATTTAACGGAGGAACCAAAAATGAAGAAGAGTTCGAAGAATGTTCTTGCTATCATCATCTCGGTTGTTCTCGTGGTCAGCATGGCTTTTGTTGTCATGATCTCTGCGTTTGCGGACAGTGCGAAGTCCGAGGAAGGTGCTACCGAACCCGCAGTTGTCGATGAGGACGTTACTGCTGAGGAGCCCGAAGAGCCCGCAGAGGACGAAGCCACCACTGCTCCCGAAGAGGACGAGGCCACCACTGCTCCCGAAGAGGACGAGGCTACCACCGCTCCTGAAGAGGACGAGGCTACCACCGCTCCCGAAGAGGACGAGGCTACCACCGCTCCTGAAGAGGACGACGCCACCACTGCTCCTGCTGAGGAAGACACCACTGCCGAAGAGCCCAGCTCTGAAGACACTTCCAAGGACGATGAGCCCAGCTCTGATGATGTTTCCGAAGACACCACTGCGACCGAGCCCAACTACAAGACGGTTGGTATCGTCGGCGATGTTGACGGCAACGGCAAGATCCAGTCCAAGGATGCCCGTATGGCGCTCCGCTTCTGCGCGAGACTTGACACGCCCACCGATCTCCAGATGATCCTTTCCGACGTCAGCTATGACCAGAAGGTTCAGTCTTCCGACGCTCGCCTGATCCTCAGATATGCTGCGAAGCTTGACGAGGCCGGCAAGGACGGCAACAAGATCGGCGCCGAGGTCAGAGTTTACCTTGACTGGACTTACGAAGTTGTTTTCGACGAGTCCCTTACGGATGCTCCCGCCGAGAACGTAACTGCTGCGTAAGTTACAATTACTTAAAAAAGAACGGCTTGCTTCGGCAGGCCGTTTTTTTTTGCGCCGAAATGCGGCTGTTCCGATTGCTTTTTTTTCGTCCGTATGGTACTATGAGAAAAAAGAGTCCGGAGATGATGTTTATGAACCGCAGCAAACTCGGCGGCAGACTTCTGTTCAACATGATCCTGTTCGGTTTTATGGGACAGGTCGCCTGGAACGTCGAGAATATGTTTTTCAATACGTTTCTGTTCAACTCCGTCTATGCGGACGCGCCGCAGAATGCGGTGAACGGCACGGTCAGCGTTGTTTCTGCAATCAATATCATGGTTGCAGCCTCCGCTGCGACCGCCGTCGTCACAACGTTTATCATGGGCGCACTGAGCGACCGGCTGCGCCGCAGAAAGCTGTTCATCGCCGTCGGTTATATGATCTGGGGCGTGACGGTGGGAGTGTTCGGCGTCATTACCAAAGACAATACCGCCGCGCTGTTTCATCAGTCCGATCCGGTCAGAATTCTGGCGGCAACGGTCACCATTGTGATCGTCATGGACTGTGTGATGACGTTTATGGGCTCGACCGCCAATGATTCCGCCTTCAACGCCTGGGTGACGGATGTGACGACCGTGGGCAACCGCGGCACTGCGGAAAGCATCCTTGCGATTATGCCCATCGGGGCCATGGTGATCGTGATGGCGCTGGCGGGTATGATCTCCTCGATCGGGTACAGCATGTTCTTCCTCGGCCTGGGCGCGCTGGTGTTTCTCTGCGGCGTGATCGGTCTGTTCTCCCTGAAGGATTCCCTGGACGGCGAACGCCGGACCGGCGGAAATTATTTTGCGGAGCTGGCGTACGGGTTCCGGCCCTCCGTGGTGCGGGAAAACGCCAGATTGTACCTGACGCTTGTTTCTGCCGCGGTGTTCAATATCGCCGTGCAGGTGTTTTTCCCGTATATCTTTATCTATCTGCAGCACGGCCTCGGCTTTGAGCTGAACGATCTGCTCGCTTCCCTGACACCGCTGAAAATCGGGATTGCCCTGATCGCCGTCATCATTGTGGTAGCGGCAATCATCGGCATCGGAAAGCTCGTTGACAAATACGGAAAGAAGAATTTTATCCTCGTGTCCGTCGCCCTGTTTACCGCGGGGCTGTTCGCCGCGTTTTTCGCCGATACCCTGTCGAAATTCCTGATCAGCATCGTCCCGACGCTGATCGGCTACGGGATGCTGATGATCATGTTCAACGCGGCGATCCGCGATTTTACCCCGGAGGGGAAGGTCGGCCTGTTCCAGGGCGTGCGGATGATTTTCATCGTTTTGCTGCCGATGGTGATCGGCCCGACCATCGGCAATTTCACAATCCGTCATTTCGAAACCGTTCCCTATACGAACGATTACGGCATCGTGACCGAGTGTCCCGGCGCGTCCATGTTCCTTGCCGCTGCAATCGTTTCGCTGCTGATCCTCGCGCCGGTGCTGGTACTGCGCAAAAAAGGCATAGATAAAACGGAGGCGACAAAATGAACGCGCTCTATCTGATCCATTCTCTTGAGAAAGTGTTCCCTGACGAAGCGCCGGAGGGCCGGCTCGAACGGTTTTCCGTGCTGAAAAACGAGACGTACGACCTGCAGCTTGTGGTGGCGTGCGAGACGGATGAGGCGACCTGCCGTCTGACGCTGCCGGAGCTGCCGGACGGGACGGTTGCGGTGTACTCCGTCGATTCCGTCCCCATCGAGACCCCGGCGAGCGAGAAATGCAGTGACGATTTTCTGCTGCGCGGCGGGGAATGCGGGGAATATCCGGATATTCTCCGCCCCTGCGGCGATACCGTGGTCCTGCGGGGCAGAGGATATCACTCGCTGTGGATCGAGCTGATCCCGCGGGACGAATTTGCGCCCGGGACGAGGTGCCTGACCTTCGGCGTCGACTGCGAGGGCGCGCATGCTTCGGCGGACGTGACGGCGGAGATCGTTGACGCGCGTCTGGAGGACGACGGCTTCGTCTGCACCCACTGGTTTTACTGCGACTGCCTTGTGGATCGCTATCAGGCGCCCTTCGGCTCAGAGGAATTCTGGCGCATCGCCGAAAATTATATCCGCTGCGCGGTGCAGCACGGGATCAACATGATCCTGACCCCGCTGTTTACTCCGCCGCTGGATACGCAGGTCGGCGGCGAGCGGACGACGGTGCAGCTGGTGGACGTGGAGGAAGCCGGGGGATCCCGGCGGTTCGGCTTTGAAAAGCTTGACCGCTGGATCGACCTGTGCCTTGCCTGCGGCGTACAGTATTTCGAGATGTCCCATCTGTTTACCCAGTGGGGAGCAAAACACGCGCCGAAGATCGTCTCCGGCGACAGAAAGATTTTCGGCTGGCAGACCGACGCGCGGGGCAAAGAATACCGGGACTTTTTAACGGCGTTTGCCGCGGCGCTGACGGATTACCTGAACCGGAAGGGCGTCGCCGACCGGTGCCTGTTCCACGTGTCGGACGAGCCGTCGCTGACGGATCTGCCGGTGTATCGGAGCAACGCCGCGTTCCTGAAAAAAATCTTCCCGGGGTTCCGTTTTATCGACGCGCTGTCGGAATACGAATTCTACGCTCTCGGGATTACCGGCACGCCGATCCCGGGGATCGCCTCCATCGACCGCTTCGCCGGAAAGGTCCCGGAGCTCTGGACCTATTACTGCTGCGGTCCGGCGGGAGACAATTATATCAACCGGTTTATCTACTATCCTTCCGTGCGAAACCGCGCCCTGGGCGCCGCGCTCTACCGTTACGGCTGCAAGGGCTTCCTGCAATGGGGATATAATTTCTGGAACACGCAGCTCTCCGTCGCGCGGGTCGATCCGTTCCGGGACACGACCGCGGGCGGCGCGTTCCCCGCGGGGGACGGGTTTGTGGTTTATCCGGGGGAGGACGGCGCGCCGCTGCCGTCGCTGCGGCTCAAGGTGTTCCGCGACGGCCTGAACGACTATCACGCCCTGCATACCCTGGAACGGCTTGCCGGCAGACCCGCGGCTGAGGCGCTTGTGGAGGGGGTCCGTTTTAACGTATATCCGCGCACCGGCGACGGTTTTCTCGCGCTTCGGGAGAAGATCAACGGGGAAATCGCGAAATACGCGGGGAAGTCGAATTAACTTTTGAGAAATCTCTTGACAATCTGCGCTGTTTCGATGTATAATTCTAAGTGTATTATTACAAGGGGTATATTATGCCCTCTTGCAGACAATTTCCTTATTGTTCCAATCAATCACGGAAGGAAGTTTTGAAATGGGAAATAAAAATTCATTCGCGTTCAGACTTATCGCAGTCATTCTGACGCTCTGTGTCGCAGCCGGCATGTTTGCCGTCGTGTCCTTTGCGGATGACGGCGTTCTCGGCCCGGTCGACCCTGCGTCGGCACAGGGCGAGTACACGGTTCCCGACGGGACGACCGCCCTCGCCGATTATGCGTTTAAGGATTGCACCGGCCTTACCGGGATCGTGATCCCCGCAAGCGTGAAGAAAATCGGCGCCGGCGCGTTCAGCGGCTGCACGAATCTGAAAAACGTCGTTTTCAAAGGCAGCCTCGACGCTGTCGGCATCAAAGCCTTCAACGATACTCCCTGGTATCAGAATTATCCGACGGATTTCATCTTTGCGTCCTCTCCCACCGGTTTCAACCTGCTGATCGGTTACAAGGGTACGGATACCGAGGTTGAGATTCCCGTTTCCACCTCCGCCATCGGCGCGGGCGCGTTCTTCGAGAATACCGACATCACCTCCGTCAGAATCCCGCTGAGAACCGAAACCATCGGCGATTACGCGTTCTACGGCTGCACCAATCTTTCTTCCATCACCGTCAAGGGTGCGATCGACAACTGCGGTTATATGGCGTTCAACGGCACCAAGTGGCTGGAAGATTATGCGGGCGACTATATCGTTTTCGGCACGCTGCTTGTCAAGTACAACGGCGACGACGATCTGGTCCTGTTGCCCAACACGATCACTAAGATCGCTTCCTATGCGTTCCTTGACTGCAAGGAGACCACCACGGTCCGCATCCCGTCCTCTGTCAAAGAGATCGGCCCGAACGCGTTCTATATGTTCAACGATAACGGCAACGCCAAGTATGCTGAGATCTACTGCTGGAAAAACACCTATGCCGAAGAGTATGCCAAGGCGAACAACCTTCCCATCGCTTCCTATATGTGCCTTCCCGGCGACGTGAACAAAGACGATAACGTGTTCGCCAACGACGCCAGAGAGATCCTGCGCTATGCCGCGAAGATCGAGCGCAACTTTGACGAAGCTTCCTTCATTGCCGGCGATATCGACGGCGACGGCAAGATCGCGGCGGTCGACGCGAGACAGACGCTGAGAATGGCGGCGAAAATTGCCGGCTTCACGCCGGAAGAGCTGCTGCTCAAGCCCAACACGCCCTTTGAGATCCTGATGGCTTATACCGAGGCGGTCCGCCTTGCCTACATCAAGGAAGCCGGCTACAACCTGAAAGGGTATCAGGAGATCACCAAGGTCGACCTCGGTCCCTCCTGGGTCCGCACCGTCCTGAACAACCCCTTCAAGACCGAGCTTACCAAAGAGAAGAAAGCAAAGACCGAGAAGCTCTCCTCCGATACCGTTGAGGCGCTTGAGAAGCTGTATCTGTGCAATCTGACCAACGACAGCATCATCAAGTCTGCGAAGTGCGTTCTTTCCGAGAGCGACAAGTACTATATCACCATCGCCCTGAATGATGAAATCGACGTCGAGGGCACCGATTCCCTGACCTCCTGCATCTTCCCCGTGGTTGACAGAGAGACCATGAACAAGACGCTCGACGAGAAGGAAAGCATCTGGTATCACAACAAGAATACCGATCTCAACTACAGAATCACCTATACCGACAGCACCCTGAAGGCGACGGTGGACGTTGAGAGCGGCAACATCGAGGATATCGAGATGAAGATGGGCTACAAGTTCGACGTCTGGGGCCAGATCATTCTCACCAAGATCAGCAACCGTTCTTACGGAAGCAATGAGCTGAGCATCATCGGCGCCGACGGCAAGAAGATCGTCGATACCGTTGACAGCCAGTACAAGGTCGGCACCGCATGGAGAACCGATACCGTGAAGTATTCCGCGTTCAACTATGTGAACCCCGACATCCCCACCACGACGGAAGCTCCCGCGACTCTGCCCGAGGACGTCTCCGTGGACGGCGACGTTACCGTTCCCACCACCGCAGCCCCGAAGGCGAACAACTTCCTTGATTCCATCGGCGACGTTCTGAAGAACGCGTTCGGCAGCATCATGGGCGGCTGAGTCCCAGCATAACGGCGACGCCGTGAAACAACCATAAACAAGTCCGGCGTCAACCGTTATCCGGTTGGCGCCGGTTTTCGGTTTTTCCGGGGCGGTTCTTTTGCGGGGCTATTGCATTTTTGCCGTTGATCCTGTAAAATATTCGCATAAGACCGGTTTTTTCCTGTGAGGTAAACGTATGGAGATTTACGCCGATAACGCGGCAACCACGAAAATATGTCCCGCCGCGCTGTCGGAAATGACGCGGGTCAGCGCGGAGGTTTACGGCAACCCGTCCAGCCCGCACACGGCGGGGCAGAACGCCGCCCGGACGCTGTGGGACGCGCGGGAACGCGTCGCCCGTCTGATCGGCGCCTCGCCGCGGGAGATCACCTTTACCTCCTGCGGGACGGAGGCGGACAATCAGGCGATCCTGTCCGCCGTCAACGCGGACAAAACGAAAAAGCATATCGTCTCGACCCGCATCGAGCATCACGCGGTGCTGCGCCCGCTGGAAGCGCTGGCGCGGAACGGATATGAGATCACGCCGGTCGGGGTCGGGCGCGACGGAACCGTCGACCCGGCGGACGTTGCGCGGGCGATCCGTCCGGATACCGCGCTGGTATCGGTCATGTTCGCGAACAACGAGATCGGCACGGTGCAGAATATCGCAGAGATCGGCGAACGCTGCCGCGAGGCAGGGGTTCTGTTCCATACGGACGCGGTACAGGCGGTGGGGCATCTCCCCATCGACGTCGGCGCCATGAACGTCGACTTCCTGACGGCGTCCGCCCATAAATTCCACGGCCCGAGGGGCGCGGGGTTCCTGTACGCTCGCAGCGGGACCGCTCTGTCAAGCCTGCTGCTTGGCGGCGGACAGGAGCGCGGAAGGCGCGCCGGCACCGAAAACCTGCCGGCAATTGCCGGTATGGCGGCGGCGCTGGAGCAGTCCTGCGCCCATATGACAGAGAATGCGGAGCGGATGACCGCCCTGCGGGACCGGATCATCGACGGCATTCTGTCTTCCGTACCGCACAGCATCCTGAACGGCGCGCGGGACTGCCGGCTGCCGAACAACGTCAGCGTCGCCGTTGAGGACGCGGGCGCGGAGGCGATGATTCTGCTGCTGGACGGCATGGGCATCGCCGTTTCCTCCGGCGCGGCCTGCGCGGCAGGCGCGGGGGAGCCGAGCCACGTGCTGCAGAGCGTCGGACTGCCGCCGGAGCTTGTGCGCTGCGTTCTGCGCATTACGCCCGGCGAAGAGCTGACGGAGCCGCAAGCGGATCGGATCATCGCGTCCGTGGCGGCGGCCGCCGCCCGGCTGCGGGAGCTTTCCCCCGGATGGAACGCGAAAATCCGCGGGGAGCAGCCGTTTATCATTCAATAAATCATACTATCATACGTCTCGGAGGCGATTTTATGACAATCAGAGAAATGCAGGATGAGATTCTCCGGCTGAAGAAAGAAAAGGACGTGTGCATTCTCGCCCACACCTACCAGTCGGACGATATCCTTGAAATTGCCGATTTCACCGGCGATTCCTTCGGCCTGAGCGTAAAGGCGCAATCGGTCCCGCAGGAAAACGTGCTGATGTGCGGCGTGCGCTTCATGGCGGAGACGGTCAAGCTGCTCTCGCCGCAGAAGCACGTATATCTTTCCAACGACGCTGCGGACTGCCCGCTGGCGGACCAGGCGGACCGGGATTTCGTTCTGGCGCTGCGGGAGCAGTTCCCCGATTATTGCTTTGTGGTCTATATCAACAGCACCGCCGAGACCAAGGCGGTCTGCGACGTCTGCGTGACCTCGAGCTCCGCGGTGAAAATCGTGAAGAACATCGAGAACCCCAATATCTATTTCCTACCGGACTGCAACCTTGGCGCATTCGTCAAACAGCAGGTCCCGGAGAAAAACATCGAGCTGATGCACGGCGGCTGCCCGACCCATCTGCGGGTCACGCCCGCCGACGTGAAGGCGGCGAAGGCGGCGCATCCCGGCGCGCCGGTGCTGGTGCATCCGGAATGCCGTCCCTCGGTGACGGCGCTGGCGGACTATATCGGCAGCACCACCGGGATCATCGACCGGGCGAAGCAGGGCGATGAGAAAGAATTCATCATCGGCACCGAGAACAGCGTGCGCAACCATCTGCAGCTCGCCTGCCCGGACAAGCGGTTTTACCCGCTGTCAAAGGACTGCGTCTGCCACAATATGCAGCTGACCACCCTCGCGGATGTGTATCATATGCTCAGATTCGGCAAGCCGGAGCTGGAAATGTCGCCCGAGCTGATCGAAAAAGCCGTGCGTCCGGTCAATGAAATGCTGAGGCTGGGCGAATGAGCAAGGCGCTGATAGCCATGAGCGGCGGGGTGGATTCTTCCGTCGCGGCGTATCTGATGAAAGAAGCGGGCTACGACTGCGTCGGCGTTACGATGCGGCTGTTCACCAACGACGAGGCGGCGGTCTCCCGTGAAAAAAGCTGCTGCTCGGTGGAGGATACCGAGTACGCCCGCGCGGTGGCGTTCCGGCTGGGCTTTCCGTATTATGTGTTTGATTTCAGCGACGATTTTCGCCGCAAGGTGATCGAGCCGTTTATCGACGCTTACGAAAACGGCAGAACGCCGAACCCCTGCATCGACTGCAACCGGTATCTCAAGTTCGAGAGCTTATACCGGCGGGCGGCGGAACTGGGCTGCGACACGATCGTGACCGGGCATTACGCCTCGGTGGAGAAAAGAGACGGCAGAATGGCGCTGCGCAAGGCGGCGGACGAGACCAAGGACCAGAGCTACGTCCTGTATTCCCTGACGCAGGAGCAGCTTCGCCATACGGTGTTTCCGCTGGGAAAGACCCGCAAGACCGAAACCCGGGAGATCGCCGCGTCCCTGGGGCTTCTCAACGCGGAGAAGCCGGACAGTCAGGACATCTGCTTTGTGCCCGACGGGGATTACGCCGGGGTGCTGGAGCATCTGACCGGCAAAGCCTATCCCGCCGGCGAGATCGTGGACAAATACGGCAAGGTGCTGGGGATGCACGGCGGCATCATCCATTACACTATGGGCCAGCGCAAAGGCATAGGCCTTGCCATGCCCGCGCCGGTGTATGTGACGGATATCATCCCCGAGACGAATACCATTGTGGTCGGCGCCAACGAGGACCTGTTCACCCGCACGCTGATCGCGGAGGATTTCAACTGGATCGCTTATGATACGCCGCCGGAAACCTTGCGGGCAAAGGCGAAAATCCGCTATAAACAGCCGGAAAAGGATGCCGAGGTCTTCGCGCTGCCGGACGGCAGGGTGAAAATCGTGTTTGACGAGCCGGTCCGCGCCGTGACGAAAGGGCAGGCGGCGGTGCTTTACGACGACGAGGGCTACATCCTGGGCGGCGGTACGATCTGTGCAAAAGGGGAGGACGCTCCCTACGGTGAACGTGATGACGAAACAGAATAAAAAAACGACAGCCGCGCTGATCGCGCTGCTTGTCGTGATTGCCGCGGGGACCGCAGCGGCCATCGGGATTTTCGGAAAAAGCACGGCGGAACCGCAAAAGGGCGGGGTTCCCGCCGCGGAAAGCGACGCGCCGACGCCCGCCGCGGATTTTACCGTGTTCGACGCGGACGGCGCCGCCGTTTCGCTGTCGGATTTTGCGGGGGAACCGGTTCTGTTGAACTTCTGGGCGTCCTGGTGCCCGCCCTGCCGCGCGGAGCTGCCGGATTTTGAATCGGCGTATCAGACCCACGGCAGCCGGGTTCGGTTCCTGATGATCGACCTGACCGACGGCAATCGGGAAACGCAGCAGAGCGGGCAGGCCTTTGCCGACGATAACGGCTATACCTTCCCGCTGTATTTCGACCTGCAGGGCAGCGCCGCCAAGGCGTATCAGATCATGTCCATTCCGCAGACTGTCCTGATCGACGCGGCGGGGAACGTCCTGTATTCCCATACCGGCGCCCTGACCCATAACGCGCTGGAGGAGGCGCTCGCGCTACTGACGGAATGAACGGGCGGCGTTCGAAAACAGCGGGAAACGCCCTTCTATGTCCACCTGAAATATGATATAGTATTTTTATGAGAAAAACTGTCAGCGACTTCGTTGACGGTTTTTTTCTATCATTTATAAGGATGTGGTTTTGTGTTGACAGATAAGATCGACGCCTTCGGGGCAAGTTTTATAATTAAAGGTCTTGAAAAGTGTTTTCTTTATATGCTATAATCGAAAAAGAATCAGCGAAAATCAATTCATTCTGCTGATATCGACGCAACGTAATTAAGGCAACACCGCACAATTCGGGCGTGCGGATCCGCAGGCAACCTGACGGTTGTCAAGGAGAATCTGTGCAAGATGACGGAACAAAGATCAAGCAAGACGCGCATTCGTATTTGTGCGGTGTTGCCTTAATATTACGTTTTACGGAGGTGCGTTTATGAAGATCTTGAGGAAAATGATTGGTATTGCGCTGGCGGCGCTGATGGTCGTCGGGATGATCCCCTTTTCGTTGATTGCGGAAATGGATTTTTCCGCGTTCTTTGTTTCGGCGCGCGCGGCGGAAATCGTCGCCAGCGGCCAGGCGGGCTATTTTGCCACATGGACGCTTGACGATGAAGGCTTGCTGACGATCTCCGGTACGGAAGACTGTTATGTTATGGGTTTGGAAAATCTCGCAGACGTAAAAAAGGTAATCATAGAAAACGGAATAACGAAAATCGGCGATGTGGCGTTTGTAGGGTTCGCAAATCTGACTTCGGTTACGATCCCCGACAGCGTGACAAAAATCGGTGATAGCGCGTTCAAAAGATGTACGGGCTTAACCTCGATTTCCATCCCCGACAGCGTGACAAAAATCGGCGATTACGCTTTCTGGGGATGCACGGGTTTGACCTCGGTCGAGATCCCGGACAGCGTGACGGAAATCGGTGATAACGCATTCGAAGGATGTACAGGCTTAACCTCTGTCGTTATCTCCGCCGGCTTGACGATAATCAGCGCTGAAATATTCAAAGGCTGCACGGCCTTAACCTCGGTTACCATCCCGAACGGCGTGACGATAATCATGAATCAGGCATTCGAAGGATGTACGAGCTTGACCTCGGTCGATATCCCCCGCAGCGTGACGGCAATCAGGGATTATGCATTCGACGGATGTAAAAAGCTTACGAGCGTATACTATTCCGGAACCGAATCGGAGTGGAACGCAATCAGCAATTTTGGATTCGTGGGAAATACGGACCATATTACGATTCATTACCAAAGCGACGGATCGGAGACTGTTATCACGACGGAAGCTCCGACGACGGAAGTCCCGACGACGGAAGCCCCGACGACGGAAGCCCCGACGACAACCGAGGCGCCGCCCTCCGATGAGCCGGTCAAAGGCGACGAACCCATAGCCCTGGAAAAACCGGCCTATCAGATCCGGACAAAACAAGACTTCCTCACGTTTCTGGAGGAGGGCGGACGTGGATATTATGAACTGGTCAACAGTATTGACCTTCGCGGAGAGACGTTGAAGCAAGGCTCCGGTTTTTACGGTATGCTGGACGGCAAGGGAAAATCCATCAAGAATTTTAAACTGGAAGCCCCCATATTTTCATCCTTCAACGGTGTGATGCGGAATGTAAATTTTTCCGGTATAAAAGTAAAGGACGGCAACTATATTCTCGCGAATGACGCGACAGGCGCAAGGTTCCTGTCCTGCCGGTTTGAAGCAGGGTATTCCTGTTCCGAAAAAAGCAGCGGAAGTTCCGGCAGTGATGAACTGAATATCGGCTTGTGCGGTTTCAGTACAACGAACGGCGCGCCGGAGTTTCAGGACTGCGACAGCAGATTGACGGTTTCCGGTTCCTGCGTCGGATATCGGGCAAATATTTGCAGCTTTTCCCCTTCTGCGTTCTATTATAACTGCAGCGGGCGTCTGAATGTGGAGCTGCACGACGTTTCCGATTGTACGGTCTCCGCATTTGGCGGCGCGGGCTACAAGCAGAACTGCGAACTCTCTTGCTCAATTGAAATAGAAAAGACGAACAAGGATTTCGGAGAAATCAATATCACAGGCCTGGAAGGGAGTCGTCTTGAGAATTGCAAAGCGTCCGGGAGTATCGAAGTATCTGCGATAAACGCAAAGGTCAACGTTGTCGGTGTATCCCAGACAGACTACTATGACGCCTGCAACAATGAGATCAATATCAACGCTCAGTTGACCGGCGCGCTGAACGCCTCAGACCCTTCGGCGGCTGACGGGAGAACGGTTCTGTCAATCTGCGGCGTATCCGGCGGTTTTAATTGTAAAAATAAAGGCACAATTTCAGCGACCGTTCAAAACGTGAAGGAATGTGATATAGAAGGCGCAGATATTGTTATGAGCGAAAACGTTAATGACGGATCCATCAGCGTTTATGCGTTTGATTGCGGTTCGGTCGACGTCTTCGGCGGGTGGTCGAACCACGGCAATATCAACGTCGAAGGAATGCGAACAGGCGTTGATGTCCGGGGCGCCTCTATCATGAACTCCGGTCTGCTGAATGTAAGGGGCGACCGTTGGATTACCGTCACCGGCGCAGGTTATGACGGAATCAACAGCGGTATGATCAATGGAATCATTGTCGCCGACTGGGATAATTCTGTCAGTAACGATCCGGTGGTGGGGGGAGATCCGGACGACGCGGTCGAACGTGAGGATAATAATATTCCCACAGGCGTTTCGGTGTTGGGCGGAGGAATAAACAGGGCGCCTGTCAACGCGGAAAATTATGACCCCGGAAAAGATTCAAGCGCTGTCGCAATCGGCGGCAATAAGAAAAACAGCGCGACGGTGATTGCCGTCTCATATGACGGAACCGCAGAAGCCTACGGCATAAAAGACGAAGACACTCATTATTCCGCTGACGGAAAAACGCGCGTTTTCTGTACGGAATTTATCAATTCCGGCAGCGTTTGGGCGAAGTCGCAGTACGGCAGCGCCTTTGCCTACGAGTATGAACAGAGCCCGGATTATCCTTACAAGACAGACTCGGACGAGGTCCTGTTGAGCCTGACCGGAAAAACTTTCGCCATCGTATACGATCCGAGAAACGACAGCTTTGCCGGCGCATACGGTTCCAACGCTTCTGCGCGGGCGAAAATGCCGGTAAGCTGCGCCGGTGTTGATAAAAATAAGAACAATTTTGTTTCTTTCTGCAGCTTTAAGGACAAAGATGAGGTGCGGCACGAAGAAACCGTAAAATACAAAGCGACTGAGTCTTCTGCCGAGTATGCCCTGAGAGAGGCCGTGATATCAAAACATGCTGATGATGATTATTTCTCAGCTAGCATACCGGTCGTCATAAAAGTAATTGCTACGGCCGGCTTTATCATAAACGACGGCGAACCGGAGAAAGAGGATACAGACACAATTCCTGCTCCCGCCGAGCCGCCGGAGGCGCCTCAGATGCCTGAAAAATACGGTTTTTCCAAATATACCGTCTCGGGCGGACTTTATGACGGCAATCAGGAAATCAAGAAGCTGACGATGGCGGGCGGCAGCTTTCGCTGGGAGCGCGCGGATGCGAACGACACCGATTTTGAATCCCTGACCCTGCGTCTGAACGCGACAGAAGTCTCGGGCTCTCAGGGGGTTCAGCTCTGGGGGTGGGCTGTCGCGCCGGAGGGCTTCAGTTTCTCACCGGATACCGTCGAGCGCGACGCATGGCTGACCTTCTCCTCGGACGGCCGCTGCAGCGTTCCGGTTTATCCGATTTACAGCAAAGAGGTCCTCCGCAAGGCGGACTTCAACATCACGCTGTTCCCGACGGACTGCGCAGAGGCGATGACCGTTTCGGTGCCGGTGCGGCACAGCGCGGAGGAATACAAGGTAAAAATGCGCAATTCCTTCAGCGTTTCCGGTCAGCATACGCGCACCTACACTGCAAAGTATTCCTTTGACGCATTTCAATCGGAAAATACCGAATACAACAAAGATCTTGCCTCGCTGTCGGCGGCGTTGAGCGCCGCGGTTTACGGGGAGAACGCCGTTGTGCAGACCTTCCTCAATCAGGGCTTTTCCGATATCGAAACCTACAATTTCAATCCGCAGAACGATCAGATTTCTCTGGATGAAAACACGGTCGCCTGCGCGATCGCGGCAAAAAAGATCGTGTTCAACGGCAAGATTTCCCGCTTGCTGGCGGTCGCTGTGCGCGGAACGCTGGAGATAGAGTGGTACACGAATTTCAGCGTTTCCGGGGCGGCGGAAGCGCAGTATCACAAGGGCTTCTACGACAGCGCCGAATATGCGCTGAGCTGTATGCAGGCTTACAAAGCTGCCCATGAAAGCGCGATTCCCGCAGAACGGACCAGGCTGCTTGTGACCGGGCACTCCCGCGCCGCGGCCGCAGTCAATATCATGGCGGACAAGCTCAACGGGGAGCTGAACGGCGAATACGCGCCGCTGAGTCAGACCTATATCTACACGTTCGCGGCGCCGAACGCGACGAAGCAGCCCTCCGCGTACGGAAACGTATTCAATATTCTGAACATACAGGACATAGTGACGCACGTGCCGTCGCAGTTTGTGAAAAACGGGTGGAACCGGGTTTACGTTCCCATGCCGGACGCCGACAAGCTGCAGCAGATGTTCGGGACACTTTTCGGCGCGGATGACGTTTATCAATACCCTGCCATGTCGGCAGCGCTGCTGTATATAATTAGATTGTTTGACCTACGTCTTGATGAGGTCGATATGTCCCCGATCGGTGATATGACACTGAGCGACCTTATCAGCATCCCGGGCATTGTAACGGAGAAAAAAATCTCCGAATTCTTAACCGGCTATGCGACCGCCGTCGACAAGGACGTTTATTTGCTGGAGCATGCGGCTGAACTCAGCGCGTATGCCGAACAGTTATCAAGAAAAATAGCTCCCTTATTTCCGGGTGTGTATGCCACTGCGCTGACGTCGACAGTGATATTGAGTTCGATTATAGATGTATTGAAATCCGGTGCTGCTGCGATATGGGAATTGGAATCAGTCGTCTCCGGCGCTGAAGATTCTTTAGAAGGTTTCTTCCGGTATTATAAAGACCAGCCGCTTCGAATACTGATTGGCGACATTATTCTCGGACGGTTTATGGGTAAGCAGTCTGAGCATGACGGTCCGTTTGTCACAAAAGCAGACGGGATCCCTTATTACATCTACAGCTATCATGCCATGGAATCCTATATCGCGCTGATTGAAACGGATTACGGTACATATTCGTTTGACGGCGGGTATGTAGATATGTGGGGCGATCTGTTTAATCAGACCCGTACCATGTTGATCAATAACCTTCTGAAGTATAGAGATACCCTTATCGCCGTACTCAAAGAGGCGACTGCCGCTTCGTTTATAATAATGTATTACGCCGCAGCGACACCTTTGCGGTTCATGCGGATGTTTATGATTCAGTGTCCCGTCG
>CACYHJ010000015.1:29551-33330 GCA_902774165.1 Oscillospiraceae bacterium | reverse complement strand
GGTCCGGATAGAAACAGCCAAAAGTTACATAAAACAAACCGAATATTACATCCGCGCGCCGATTGTCAGGAATCGTGCTATCCTGAGAGACGAAAGGAGCGATCCGTATGAAAACCGAAAGCATGTCGCGGGGAAAGCAGATCCTGTCCGGTCTGCTGATCGGGATCGGCGTATGGACGGCGGGGATCCTGCTGACGGGAAAGATTATGTTTATAGATACAATCGAGTTTCATCTGTGCGGCCGTCTCGTCGTGCTGTTTCCGTGGATCTTCGGCGCAGTCTGCGTCGCTGCGGCGATCGTTTCGGGAAAAAAGGGACTACCCGATTTTTTTCGGACCGCGCAGATCGTATTGTTTTTGCCGATCGCGGCGCTTCTCATCTGTCTGGCGCTGGACGAGATCCTCGAATCCACCGGGCTCGGCGCGACGCCGGTCGACGCAGTCCGGCTCCCCTTCGCGCTGCTGGGGGTCCCCGCCGCGTCGGTATTCGGGGAGTATGATTCCGTCGCTGACGGGATCGTCGCCTATTCCGTTTTTCTGCTGCCGATGCTCGCGGGCCTCGCCGCCGCGATCGTGATTTATGTTAAGAGGAAGGATAAATTCTGATTTGTCGCGCTGACGCGCCGTTGCTTCGTGACTCGTGACTCGTGACTCGGAAACCGCAAGGATACGCTCTGCGTCTGGGCTTATGAAACGAATCACGAATCACGACATCCCGACAAATCAGAAATTATTTTATCATTATTATCTTCGGGAAGAGATAAAATATCCCCGGCAGGAGCCGGCGCGATCTGCGCCGCCCTGTCGGGGATCTGCCGTTCAGCCCTCTGTTTTTCCAAGCAGAAAGTCCGCGATATGCATCGTGCGGACGCCCTTATAATCTCCGCCCGCGAAATCATCCGTCGTCAATACGTATTTCGGATAATTGTCGCGAAGATCCAGCAGCCGTCCGTATTCCCTTTCCGCAGTCGCGTCGCCGGTGATCTCGCGTGTGACCTGAATATAGATTCTTTCATTCTGCCGGACGGCGACAAAATCGATCTCGCCGTTTTGGGTCTTGCCGATATTGACGGAATAACCGCGTCTGCAAAGCTCCAGGTATACGACGTTTTCCAGCATCGCCGCCACGGATTGCGGCTGATAGCCGAGGACGCTGTACCTGAGTGCAGTATCCGCAAGATAGAACTTTTCCTGTGTTTTCAGCAGCTCCTTTCCCTGCAGATCATACCGGGAACACCGGTGCAGAAGATAAGCCTTTTCCAGCTTTTCCAGATAGCCGTACACCGTTTCATTGTCGATCCGGCGATTCTCCGATTTCAGATAATCCGAGACCGACTTGGCGGAAAACGTCTTGCCCACGTTGTCAAATGCAAATTTCACGACCCGTTCGAGTTGATCCACTTTTTTCAGCTGATTTCTTCTGACGATATCGGAAAACACTGTGGATTGATAGATATCCCGCACGATGGTATAGATCTCATCGTCGCCGTACGGCCGGACATGCGTCGCCGGGAAACCGCCCAACCGGACATAATCTGCCAGCTCGCTGCGGGGATCCCGCAAGGGCGTATGCGTTTTCCGGAACGTCAGATACTCCGGAAACGACAGCGTGAAAATGCGGAAAGCGATATATCTGCCGGTAAGATACGTCCCGATCTCGGAGGACATCATTCTGGAATTGGAGCCGGTCACATAGATATCCGTGTCATAATCCGTTTGCAGTGAATTGACGATTTTTTCCCAGCCGTCAATCTCCTGCACCTCGTCCAGAAACAAATACGTTCTGCCCGACGGGGAAAGGCGAGCTTTGATCTCGTCGTACATCTGCTTCGCGGACATATCCTCATATTCCATCGAATCGAATCTGTAAAAGAGAATGTTTTTCGCGCGCACACCTCTGTTTTTCAGCTTTTCCGCGATCATCTGCAAGAGCGTGGATTTCCCGCAGCGGCGCACACCGGTCAGGATCTTTACAAACGGCGCGTCGGCAAACGCCATGATCTTATTCACATAATCGGTTCTTTCGATCATCGTAATCACCTCTCATATATTATTATATACGACAGAAACAATAAAATCAATACTTTTGCGGCTGAAACCGCAAAAGTGTAAAAACAGTCGGGGTTTTGCGGTTTGTATCCGCAAAACCCCCACAATAATAGTCTTGTTTGATGACGAAAAAGCTTTTGACTGTCTCAAACCGATTCCGTTTTTCACATTTCGGTTCAGTCTTTCAGCATTTCCCCGAAGGAAACGTCAAACCCGCGTTCCTTCAGATCGAAGTAGTTGCCGAGATTGTTGAAGAAAGCGTAGACCCTGCCGAAAAAGCCGGTGAACCATCTGCCGACCCTGCGCATCGGGCTGAAGGCGGGCTTTTCCGCGCCGTCCGCCTTGGTAAGCGTCAGGGTGTTGAACACCTCGCCGGTCTCATAATCGTACGCTTTCACGGTGACCGCGTCGGGGGTGAAGTCGATGAGGTTATAGACGATGCGGCTCGGGTCCTCCACGCCCACGCCGATATTCGGGCCGTAGGTGAAATCCGTACCGCCGCGGGGGTGGTTGATGGAGCCGGAAACGAGATACACCGTGCCCTGCGCGTTGTCGATCACGCTGTCCTTCTCTACTGTCTGCACGGACTCGCGGTTATAAACCACGTTCGACACCGACCAGTAATGGCTGTGGCCCAGAAGCGCGAGATCGATGTTGTTCTCGTCGATGATCGGCGACCAGAGCAGCCGCAGCATCCGGTTGCCCTGCTCGCGGGAGGGCATCGTCTGGCCCCACATATCGTGGTGCATGATCAGCACGCGCCATTTCGCGTCCGGATGCTCTTTGACGGCTTTTTTGACGAACGCCGAGTGCGCCATGCCGTCCCCGTTGTTGGAATCCATCACAAGGAACAGCACCTTGCCCTTGACAAAGCACCAATCGCCGCACTGGAACCCGTCGAAGGGCGTGCGCTTATGGTTCGGCAGGTTCGTGAAATAACGGAAATCCGCGCCTCTGCGGTCGTGGTTGCCCAGCGCCGTGGCAAAGGGGATCCCTTTGATACTTGCGGGCGCCACCAGCGCGGTATACTCCTTGCGCAGCCCGTAGGTGCCCTGATCGCCGGCGGAGAGCAGCAGGTCGAGGCCGCCGCTTTTCTCAATCGCCTGATTGAGCACGTTCGAGAAGAACAGCGCCTGATTTTTATAGCAATCCGGGTCGTCGTCCTCGTCGGAGACGTGGATATCCGTGGTATACATCGCCGTGAAGCTGTCGCCGGTTGTGGAGAAGCTGTATACGTCGCTCGCCTCGTCCCCGGTCAGGCAGGTGTAGTAATAGGTGTTGTTTTCGGCAAGGCCGGTGAGCGTGACTTTCGCCGCAAGGTCGCCCTGCGAGGTCCTGACGGTCTCGCCCTCAAAGGTCTTCGCGCCGTTCATGTCCGCGCTCTCGCTCAGAAGGACCGAGCAGCGTTCCGTTCCGGCGGGCATATACCACGAAAGATTCCGCTCGCTTTCGTCGCGGCCGGGCTGCAGGATGATGCCCTTGGGCACGTCCGCGTTTTCATTGAGGTAAACGTCCCAGTCTGTCTGCAAAATGACCGCCGCCGCCGGGATCACGCACCCCAGAAGCAGCAGGACGGAAAGAAGAATGCCGATTGTTTTTTTCATCTCGTCGCCTCCGTTTTTTTAATTCTGATATCTCAATCTTTTCATGTTCGGTTCCCGGCCTTCGCGCCTCGGGTCTCGGGCCTCGGGTCTCGGGACTCATGCCTCACGCCTCGTGACTCGCGCCTCG
>CACYHJ010000015.1:727-29524 GCA_902774165.1 Oscillospiraceae bacterium | reverse complement strand
TCGCGCCTCGGGTCTCGGGTCTCGGGCCTCGGGACTCATGCCTCACACCTCGCGCCTCGCGCCTCGTGACTCGTGACTCGGGACTCGGGACTCATGCCTCATGCCTCACGCCTCGCGCCTCGTGACTCGGACCTCGGGTCTCGGGACTCGGGTCTCGGGCCTCGGGCCTCGGGACTCATGCCTCATGCCTCACGCCTCGCACCTCGTGCCTCGGACCTCGTGTCTCGGGACTCGGGACTGTTTTAATACAACGACCACGCCCGGATCTTCAGGATGATATCGTGGAACAGCCCGATGATCCGCTGAAGGAAGTTGCCGTCGACGAGGACCCGCGCCTGGATCCTGAGGCCGCGAAAATCCTCGACCATGCCGTTTTCGGTCTTCGCGTGCGAAACGACGATCTGTTTTGAGAAAACCTCGATATTTTTGCCGCACTCGATCTCAAGGTCGCAGTCTTCGATCCTGTCGGGCAGCATACAGCCGTCCGTCGCCTCCAGCAGATAGCTGACGTAATAGGTTCTGCCGGCGACGAGCGGTTCCTCTATTACCGGGGTGCCCGCATAGTCGCTTGCGGAAACGGGGCCCGCGTTATGGTCGCTGCACCGCACGTTACCGGAGAGGACGGTGATGAATGCCTGAGATTCCTCTTCCTTGCGGCCGGCGACGTCGCTGCTGAGCGCCACTTTGACGGTACCGACCGACTCCGCCGCGGCGGCGGGAAGCATAAAGACGCCGAGCATACACAGCGCGAGGACGACGGATATGATTTTTCTTTTCACAAAAATCGCTCCTTTTCATAATCACACGGATTCTGTTATTCTATATTATATCATCTTCTTTTCCTATCGTCAATTCCCCTGCAGGGCCGTTTTTCGGCGAATGCGGCAATTCTACCGAAAAAATATGCAAAACGACGCGGATTTTTTACGGTCGTCCCGGCGTTTTTTCCTTGACTTGTATTGTTGCCGTATTGTATAATTTTAAACAAAGGATGAAACGTTTTTTCACAACTGACGGAGGCGCGGATCACCGCGGGGGAGTGGGAAAATGAGCTTAATTTTGTCGACCGTCTGGGCAGTCTGATTCTTCAAGGAATCGGGTTGCCCTGTTTCGTTTTTATACGAGGAATGAGGAGGGAACAGAATGAAAAAAGTCGCGGTAATCATGGGCAGCGACAGCGATCTGCCGGTCGTCGAAAAGGCGATCGACGCGCTGAAGGCGCTGGAGATCCCCTTTGAGGTCCATATTTTTTCCGCCCACAGAACGCCGGAGGAGGCGAAGGCCTTCACCCGGAACGCGAAAGAAAACGGCTTCGGCGTGATCATCGCCGCCGCGGGCATGGCGGCGCACCTCGCGGGCGCGATCGCGGCCAACACAGTGCTGCCGGTGATCGGCATTCCGATCCGGTCGACGTTCGACGGGATGGACGCGCTGCTGGCCACGGTGCAGATGCCCTCGGGCATTCCCGTTGCGACCGTCGCGGTGAACGGCGCGAAGAACGCGGCGCTGCTGGCGGCGCAGATCCTCGCGGTGGAGGACGCCGCGCTTTCTGAAAAGCTGACCGCCCTGCGGGAGGCGGACCGGCAGGCGGTGCTGAAAAAGAACGCCGCGATAGAGGAAAAATACAACCGCTGACCCTGCGGGAATCGGTTGATCCTGTTTTTAAGAAAGGGAAATTTTCGTGAGAATCGATCTTCTTCCCGCGGAGGGGACGTTTTACAAAGCGAACCTGCACGCCCATTCCACGGAATCGGACGGGCGCCTGACGCCCGCGGAGCTGAAAGAGGCGTACAAAGCGCACGGGTATTCCGTGCTCAGCTGCACCGACCATGAGTTTTTGCTGGCGCACCACGAGCTGACGGACCCGGAGTTCCTGATGATGACCGGGTTTGAAATGAGCTTTTCTGAGGAACAGCGCACCTATCGGCGGGAGACGAAGTGCTGCCACATCTGCTTCGTCGCGCTGGATGAGAAAAACGACGTCCAGCCCTGTTTCCACCGGACGAAATATCTGGAGCCGGAAAAGATCGCCCGGGTACATTTCGACCCGGCCGAGCCGGATTTCGAGCGGGAGTATACGCCCGAGTGCATCAACGAGGCGATCCGCATCGGCAGGGAAAAAGGCTTTTTTGTCACTTACAACCACCCGGTATGGTCGCTGGAGCGGTATCCGGAGTATTCCCGCTACAAGGGGATGCACGCCATGGAGATCTGCAATTATTCCAGCGTGGTGTCCGGCTATGATGAATATAACCCCAGGGTCTATGAGGATTTCCTGCATCTTGGGCAGCGGATCTTCGTGCAGGGGACGGACGACAACCACAACCGGCAGCAGCCGGATCACCCGAAGTGGGATTCCTTCGGCGCGTTCACGATGATCAGGGCGCCGCGCCTGGATTACGCGAGCATCGCGGCGGCGCTGAGGGCGGGACATTTTTATGCCTCACAGGGGCCCGAGATCACCGCGCTGTGGATAGAGGACGGTCTGCTGCACGTGGAGTGCTCCCCGGCGGTCCGGGTCTACTGCATCACCGGCGCCCGCCGCAGCAAGGCCGGTTACGGCGAAAACGGCGGCATGGCGACCCGCGCGGAATTCCGGATCGACCCGGACGATGAGTATTTCCGCATTTCCGTGCAGGACGAACAGGGTCTGCGCGCGGATTCCAACGCTTATTTTACCGACGAAATTTTCGGCTGACCCGGCCGGCGCCGCCCGACGCGGCGTTCCGTCGGAGAAAACAATCCAAAACCGCCGCGTCCGCGGCGGAACGTAAGATACAGGCACATCAAGACCGGAAGGAGATTATCTTATGGAAAGAAAAGAGCAAATGTACGAAGGAAAGGCGAAGAAGGTCTTCGCCACGGACGATCCGAATTACTGCATCGTCTCCTACAAGGACGACGCCACCGCGTTCAACGGGCTGAAAAAGGGCACCATCCGCGGCAAGGGCGTGGTCAACAACAAAATGTCCAACTATCTGATGGGCCTGCTTGAAAAAGAGGGCGTCCCCACCCATTTCGTCGAGGAGCTGAACGACCGCGACGCGCTGGTACGCAGAGTTTCGATCGTGCCGCTGGAGGTTATTGTGCGCAACGTGGCGGCGGGCTCTTTCTCCAAGCGCGTGGGCTGCCCGGAGGGCACCGCGCTGAAGACCACGATCCTCGAATACTGCTACAAGGACGACGATCTGGGCGACCCGATGGTGAACGACTACCACATCCTCGCCATGGGCTGGGCCACGAAGGAAGAGCTGGATACCATTGCGTCCTACACCTTCAAAATCAACGATTTTCTGAAAGACTTCTTCAAAAAGATCAACATCGACCTGATCGATTTCAAGATCGAGTTCGGCAGGCTGCCCGACGGAAAAATCATCCTGGCGGACGAGATCTCTCCCGATACCTGCCGTTTCTGGGACTCCACCACCCACGAGAAGCTGGACAAGGACCGTTTCCGCCGGGATCTGGGCGGCGTCGAGGACGCTTACGCGGAAATGATGAAACGAATCTTCGGATAACCGAATGCGGAATACGGAGCCGGTCGCCCGGCCTCCGCGTTCCGCATCACGCATTTTTATTCTCAACGCTTTCCAGCACACATTTTCGGAACTTTTCACAGAAAGGAACACTGCTTTATGAATTCACTCAGGGAAGAATGCGGCGTATTCGGCATCTTTGCGCCGGAGACCGCCGACCTCGCAAGCACGGTTTACTACGGCCTGTTCGCGCTGCAGCACAGAGGCCAGGAGAGCTGCGGCATCGTCATGAACGACGACGGCGTGTTCAACTACTACAAGGACAACGGCCTTGTGAACGACGTGTTCACCCGCGACCGGCTCGACTCGCTGGGGCAGGGCAACATGGCGCTGGGCCACGTGCGCTACGCCACCACGGGCAACGTGGGGCGCAAAAACGCCCAGCCGCTGGTGGTCAACCACGTCAAAGGGCATATGGCCCTTGCACACAACGGCAATCTGATCAACTCCTACGAGCTGCGCAAGGAGCTTGAGCTGGAGGGCTCGATCTTCCACACCACCAGCGACACCGAGGTCATCTCCTACATCATCACGAAAGAGCGGCTGCGCTCCGACTCCATCGAGCAGGCGGTCAACCGGGCAATGGACCGGCTGGACGGCGCATATTCCTTCGTCGTCATGTCCCCCGCCAAGATGATCGCGGCCAGAGATCCCCACGGTTTCCGCCCCCTCTGCTACGGCAAACGGGAGTCCGACGGCAGCTATATCATCGCATCCGAAAGCTGCGCCATCGACGCGGTGGGCGGCAGAGTGATCCGCGAGATCGAGCCCGGCGAGGTGCTGGTCTTCGATAAAAAAGGCATTTTCTCCATCAAGGATCACGTCGGCACGGCGAAACGCAATCTCTGCGTGTTCGAATATATCTATTTCGCCCGTCCCGATTCGGTGATCGAAGGCGCCTCCGTCCATGAAGCCCGCAAGAAGGCCGGCGAATACCTGTGGCTCGACAGCCCCGTGGAGGCGGACGTGGTGGTGGGCGTGCCGGACAGCGGTCTGGACGCGGCGCTGGGCTTCGCCTACGCCTCCGGCATCCCCTACGGCATCGGCTTCATCAAGAACAAATACATCGGCAGGACCTTCATCGCCCCCGGGCAGAAGACCCGCGAGGACCGGGTGCGCATCAAGCTCAACGCCATGGCCGCCACGGTCAGGGGCAAGCGCGTGGTGATGGTGGACGACTCCATCGTGCGCGGCACCACCTCCGGCCCCATCGTCAAAATGCTGCGGGACGCGGGCGCTGCGGAGGTGCACGTGCGCATCTCCTCGCCTCCGTTCCTGAATCCCTGCTACTACGGCACGGACATCGACTCCCGCGACAACCTGATCGCATGCCACCATACGGTGGACGAGATCCGGGACATCATCGGCGCGGATTCTCTCGCCTATATGCGCTTTGACCGGGTCAGGGCGCTCACGCCCATGGGGGAGGCCCACGGACTGTGCAACGCCTGCTTCAGCGGCGACTACTGCACGAGGATCCCGGAGATTCAGGCAAAGAATAAATTTGAAAGCAAAATCTCCGAGAATAAGGAGGACGAGTAATGAGCGAAAGTTTCAGCGAAAGCTATAAAAACGCCGGCGTGGACATCACCGCAGGCTACAAAGCAGTGGAGCTGATCAAACAGCACACCGCCCGCACCGTGATCCCCGGCGCGATCGCCGGCATCGGCGGCTTCGGCGGCCTGTTCGAGCTTGATCTGGCGGGGATTGAAAAGCCCGTTCTCGTCAGCGGCACCGACGGCGTGGGCACCAAGCTGCGTCTCGCTTTTCTTCTGGACAAGCACGACACCGTCGGCGTGGACTGCGTCGCCATGTGCGTCAACGACATCGTCTGCTGCGGCGCGAAGCCCCTGTTTTTCCTTGATTATATCGCCTGCGGCAAAAACGTGCCGGAGCGCATCTCCGACATCGTCAAGGGCGTGGCGGACGGCTGCGTGCAGTCCGGCTGCGCGCTGATCGGCGGCGAGACCGCGGAAATGCCCGGCTTCTACCCCGAGGATGAATACGATCTGGCGGGCTACTCCACCGGCGTTGTGGATAAGGATAAGATCCTGTTCAATACCGCGGTAAAGGCCGGCGACGCGGTGATCGCTCTGCCCTCCAGCGGCGTGCATTCCAACGGATTCTCCCTTGTGCGCAAGGTCTTCGACGTGGAGAACTCAAGACGGATCTGGGACGCTCCCGCGGAACTGGGCGGCAGGACCATCGGCGAGACGCTGCTCGAACCCACCCGGATCTATGTGAGACCCGTGCTGGCGCTGCTGGACAAGGTCCGGGTCCACTCCATCTCCCACATCACCGGCGGCGGCTTCTATGAGAACATCCCCCGCTCGATCCCCAAGGGGTTGGGCGTGCGTATTGCGAAAAAGGATCTGCGCATCCCGCCCATCTTTGAGCTGCTGCAGAAAGAGGGGAACATCCCGGAGCGGGATATGTTCAACACCTACAACATGGGCGTGGGCATGTGCTGCACCGTCGCGCCGGAGGACGCTGCGACGGCGGTCGCGACGCTGAAGGAAAACGGCGTGGACGCTTACGTTATGGGCGAGGTCACCGCAGACAGCGAGGGCGTTTGCATTGAGTAAGAAAAACATCGCCGTGCTGGTATCCGGCGGCGGCACGAATCTGCAGAGCATATTGGACGCCCAGGACCGGGGCGAGCTGGGCGAAAGCCGGGTGACGCTCGTCATCTCGTCAAATCCCGACGCCTACGCGCTTACGAGAGCCGCGAATCACGGCGTTCCGACGCAGGTGCTCGTCCGCAAAGACTATCCGGATATCGCCGCCTATTCCGCCGCGATCCGTGACGCGCTGCTGGCGGCGAAGGCGGACCTTGTGGTGCTGGCGGGCTTTATGACCATCATCGACGAGCAGGTCTTTGAGGCCTTCCCCTATAAGATCATCAACATCCATCCCGCGCTGATCCCCTCCTTCTGCGGCAAAGGCTATTACGGCTTGCGCGTGCATGAGGCGGCGCTGAAAAAGGGCGTGAAGATCTCCGGCGCGACGGTGCATTTCGTGATCCCGGAATGCGACGCGGGGCCGATCATCCTGCAGAAGGCGGTGCCCGTGCGCGACGACGACACTCCCGAGACCCTGCAGAAGCGCATCATGGCCGAGGCCGAAAGCGAGCTGATGCCGAAGGCGGTAAGGCTGTTTTGTGAAGACAGAATCGTTGTGAAAGACGGAAAAACGATAATCAAAAAACAAGAAGGATGAAGGAGGAAGGAGAAAGGAGAAAGGAATGACGGAGTTTCACTCCGTACCTCATTATTATATAGAAAAGGCAGCAAAATCCGTTGAGCAATCTCCCCGGAAGACTTCATATTCCCCGCCTTTCATCATTCTATCATCAAGCCGCAACGCGGCTTCCGAACTTCCTCCTTCCTCCTTTCTACTTCCTACTTAATAAAAAAGGAGCGTATCATCATGACAATCAAAACAGTAAAAGAGGAACTCACGTCTATGCCCTACCACGGCAGGGGCATCATCCTCGGCAGAAGCGCCGACGGCAAAAAAGCGGTCATCGCCTATTTCATCATGGGCAGAAGCGCCAACAGCCGCAACCGCGTTTTCGTCGCCGACGGCGACGGCCTGAAGACCAAAGCCTTCGACGAGTCCAAAATGGAAGATCCGCATCTGATTATCTATTCCCCCGTGCGCGTGCTGGGCAACAAGACCATCGTCACCAACGGCGACCAGACCGACACGATCTACGAGCTGATGGACCGTCAGCAGACCTTCGAGCAGGCGCTGCGCACCCGCACCTTCGAGGATGACGCGCCAAACTACACCCCGCGCATCTCCGGCATCGTGCGCCGCGACGCGGACGGCATGAATTTCGCGCTGTCCATCATCAAGAGCGCCGAGGGCGATCCGGACTCCGTGGAGCGCTTCACTTACGCCTATTCCGCGCCGAAAGCGGGCTTCGCGAAATTCATCCACACCTATAAAGAGAACGGCAACCCGCTGCCGTCTTTCGAGGGCGAGCCCAAGACGCTCTCTCTGGACGATCAGGATATCGACGCGTTCACCGAGACGGTCTGGAACGCGCTGGACGCGGACAACAAGATCTCTCTGTTTACAAGATACATTGATATCGCCACCGGCGCGACAGAGACCCGCATCGTAAATAAAAACCAATAAAATAGAGAAGGAGCAGGACAAAATGAAAGAATTCGAACTCAAATACGGCTGCAACCCCAACCAGAAACCCGCCCGCATTTTTATGGACGACGGCAGCGACCTCCCCGTGGAGATCCTCAACGGCAGACCCGGATTCATCAATTTCCTCGACGCGTTCAACAGCTGGCAGCTGGTCAAGGAGCTGAAAGAGGCGCTGGGACAGCCCGCGGCGACCTCCTTCAAGCACGTCAGCCCCACCTCCGCGGCGGTAGGTACGGTCCTGCCGGGGAAGCTGAAAAAAGCCTGCTTCGTGGACGATATCGAAGGCCTTGACGACTCGCCCCTTGCCTGCGCCTATGCCCGCGCCCGCGGCACCGACCGCATGTCCTCCTTCGGCGACTGGATCGCCCTGAGCGACGAGTGCGACGAGACCACGGCGATGCTCATCAAGCGCGAGGTTTCCGACGGCGTGATCGCCCCCGGTTACAGTGAGAAAGCGCTGGAGATTCTGAAAACCAAGAAAAAAGGCAATTATAACATCGTGAAGATCGATCCCGCTTACGAGCCCGCTCTTCTTGAGCGCAAGCAGGTGTTCGGCGTGACCTTCGAGCAGGGCCACAACAATTTCAGAATCGACGAGGCGCTGCTGGCCAATATCGTGACCGAGAACAAGGCGTTCCCGGATTCCGCGAAGCGCGACCTGATCATTTCCCTGATCACCCTCAAATATACCCAGTCCAACTCCGTCTGCTACGCAGTGGACGGCCAGGCCATCGGCGTGGGCGCAGGGCAGCAGTCCCGCATCCACTGCACAAGACTTGCCGGCAGCAAGGCGGACAACTGGCACCTGCGCCAGCATGAGAAGGTTTTGAACCTGCCCTTTAAGCCCGAGATCGGCAGACCCGACCGCGACAACGCCATCGACGTTTATATCTCCGACGACTCAGACGACGTGCTGCGCGACGGCGAGTGGCAGCGTCTGTTCACCGAGCAGCCGGCAGAATTCACCAAGGCGGAAAAAAGAGCGTATCTTGACTCCCTCACCGGCGTGGCGCTGGGCAGCGACGCGTTCTTCCCCTTCGGCGACAACATCATCCGCGCAAAGCGCAGCGGCGTTTCCTACATCGCCGAGCCCGGCGGTTCCATCCGCGACGACAACGTGATCGAGGAATGCAATAAGCAGGGCATCACCATGGCGTTTACGGGGATGCGGCTGTTCCATCATTAAATCAAAAACCTTGTGTTTGCGCAGCAAACACATATCGAATGTCCGCTTACGGACATATATCGAGTTGACCGCAGGTCAACATATCGAATCGCCGCAAGGCGATATCTCGACAAATAGGGAAAGAAGAATTGTCGATATGCGCGTTGCGCTCGATATGTCGAACAAGTTCGACTCGATATGCCGCCAAAGGCGGCTCGATATGCGCCGCAAACGGCGCAAGAATATTATATAACAGGAGACCGACTATGAACTTCTTCGACGAACTGAAAAACTACGACCCCGAGGTCTTTGCCGATATGGACTCCGAGCTGCAGCGGCAGCGGGTCAATATCGAGCTGATCGCCTCGGAGAATATCGTTTCCAAGGCCGTGCTGCTCGCCATGGGCAGCGTGCTGACCAATAAATACGCCGAGGGCCTGCCGGGACACCGCTATTACGGCGGCTGCGCCGAGGTGGACAAGGTGGAAAATATCGCCCGCGAGCGGGTAAAAAAGCTGTTCGGCGCGGAGCACGCAAACGTGCAGCCCCACAGCGGCGCCAACGCGAACCTTGCCGCGTTCTTCGCGTTCCTTGAGCCCGGCGACACCGTGATGGGCATGAACCTCGCCCACGGCGGGCACCTTTCCCACGGTTCTCCGGTCAACATCAGCGGCAAATATTTCAAGATCGTACCCTACGGCGTCAGCAGCGAGACGCATCGCATCGACTACGACGAGACCCTGCGCATCGCGAAGGAATGCCGCCCGAAAATGATCGTGGCCGGCGCCAGCGCCTATTCCAGAATCATCGACTTCAAACGCTTCCGCGAGATCGCCGACGAGGTGGGCGCTTATCTGATGGTGGATATGGCGCACATCGCCGGTCTTGTGGCGGCGGGGGAGCATCCCTCTCCCGTGCCTTACGCGGACGTGGTCACCACCACCACCCATAAGACCCTGCGCGGTCCCCGCGGCGGACTGATCCTCTGCCCGGAAAAATACGCGAAGCAGATCGACAAGGCCGTGTTCCCCGGCACCCAGGGCGGCCCGCTGATGCACATCATCGCCGCCAAGGCGGTGGCCTTCGGCGAGGCGCTGCAGCCCGAATTCAAGGCGTATCAGCATCAGGTCGTGAAGAACGCGGCGTATCTTGCCGACAAGCTGATGGAGAAGGGCTTCCACCTGGTCTCCGGCGGCACCGACAATCACCTTGCGCTTCTGGACCTGCGCGGCACGAATGTGACCGGCAAGGAGCTGGAGCACAATCTGGACGAGGTCCACATCACCGCCAACAAGAACACCGTGCCCGACGAGCCGCTGTCCCCCTTCGTGACCAGCGGTCTGCGGGTGGGCACCCCCGCCGTCACCACCCGCGGCTTCAAAGAGCCCGAGATGGAGAAGATCGCCGGCTGGATCGCCGACGCGGCGTTCGACTTCGAGGCGAGCAAAGACCGCATCGCCGCGGAAGTTGCGGAATTGACAAATATGTTCCCGATTTATTAATAACTACGCAAGGTTGCGCATCACCTTATTTAAGGAACTAGAATTCAGGAATCAGGAATCAGAACAGACTTTATATTCTGTGCTTCTGAATCAAAATAAAAAAGTCAACGGACACACATTCTCTCTGATATCCCGAATCGATGGGCTTCGTCCCAGTTCCTGATTCCTAGTTCCTGTTCCCTAAACATAGACTGCAAAACAGAGGTATAGCACAGATGAAAATATTAGTTGTCGGCGGCGGCGGACGCGAGCACGCCGTCATCAAAAAACTGAAAGAGAACCCCGAGGTCACTGAGATTTTCGCCTATCCCGGCAACGGCGGCATCGCGGCGGACGCGGTCTGCGTGGGCGCGAGCGCGACGGACGTCGACGGCATCGTCGAGTTCGCGAAAAACGAAAAGATCGACTATGCGGTCGTCACACCGGACGACCCGCTGATCCTCGGCGCGGTGGACGCGCTGAACGGGATCGGCGTGCCCTGCTTCGGCCCAGAAAAAAAGGCGGCGATCATCGAGGGCAGCAAGATCTTCTCAAAGAACCTGATGAAGAAATACGGCATTCCCACCGCCGCCTACGAAGTGTTTGAAGATATGGACGCGGCGCTGGAATACCTGAAAACCGCGCCGATCCCAGCGGTCATCAAGGCGGACGGCCCCGCGCTCGGCAAGGGCGTGATTATCGCCGAGACCCGCGAGGACGCGTTCAAGGCGGTGGACTCCATGATGGCAGACCGCATCTTCGGCGCAAGCGGCACAAAGATCGTGATCGAAGAATTCCTGCAGGGGCCGGAGGTCTCGGTCTTAAGCTTCACCGACGGCAAAACCGTGGTCCCCATGGTGTCCTCCATGGACCACAAGCGCGCGCTGGACGGCGACAAGGGCCTCAACACCGGCGGCATGGGCACCGTCGCGCCGAACCCCTATTACACCGAAGAAGTGGCGAAGGAGTGCATGGAAAAGATCTTCCTGCCCACGATCAACGCCATGAACGCCGAGGGCAGGACCTTCAAGGGCTGCCTGTATTTCGGCCTGATGATCACCGCCGACGGACCCAAGGTCATTGAATACAACTGCCGCTTCGGCGACCCGGAAACGCAGGTGGTTCTGCCGCTGCTGGAAAGCGACCTGTTCACGGTCATGCGCGCCGTCACCGACGGAACGCTCGCCGACGCGGAAGTGAAATTCAAGGACGGCTGCGCCTGCTGCGTGATCCTCGCCTCGGACGGCTACCCGCAGAAATATCAGACGGGTTTCCCGATCACTTCGCCCGAAACGCTGCCCCACGGGGCGCAGATCTTCTTCGCCGGCGCGAAGAACAAGGACGGCGTTCTCGTCTCCGCAGGCGGCCGCGTGCTGGGCGTGACGGCGCTGGCGGACGACCTGAAAACGGCGGTGGAATACGCCTACGACGCGGCGAAGACCGTTCATTTTGACAACGCGCGGATGCGCTCGGATATCGGCGCCCGGGCTCTGGCGGCCGGCAGTGAAATGTGATATGTGAAAAGTGATATGTGAAAAGATATATGTAAAGTGAAGTTCATCCTTCATTTCACATTTTTCAACTTTCATCTCACATTTCACATCTCACATCTCACATTTCACATTTCACATCTCACATCTCTTCAAACAACAGGGAGACTATACATGGTATACAGAGTTTACGTTGAAAAGAAAAAAGGACTTGCCCACGAGGCCTCGTCGCTGCTTTCAGAGGCGAGGGAGCTTTTAGGGATAGAGCGCCTTGAAAACGTGCGGATTCTCAACCGCTACGACGTGGAAAACATCGACGCCGCGCTGTTCGGGCGCTGCAAGACGACCGTATTTTCCGAGCCGCAGCTGGACGACGTGTCCGACGGGATCGACGCGGCGGGCGGTACGGTCTTCGCGGTGGAATATCTGCCCGGCCAGTTTGACCAGCGGGCGGATTCCGCGGCCCAGTGCATCCAGCTCATCTCCAAGGGCGAACGTCCCGCCGTGCGTTCGGCGAAGGTCTACGTCCTTTACGGCAATCTTTCCGTGGGCGAGATCGAAAAAATCAAACATTACGTCATCAACCCGGTGGAGAGCCGCGAGGCGACGCTGGATATCTTTGACACCCTGAAGACAGAATACGAGATCCCCACCGCGGTGGAAACGCTGACGGGGTTCCTCGACTATGACGAAAAGCAGCTGGCGGAGTTCATAGCGCAATACGGCCTTGCTATGGATCCGGACGATATCCGCTTCTGCCGCGACTATTTCCGCAGCGAGAAGCGCGATCCCACTATCACCGAGATCCGCATGATCGACACCTACTGGTCCGATCACTGCCGCCACACCACGTTCCTGACCACCATCGACAGCGTGCGGTTTGAAGACGAGGCGCTGCAGCGCTCCTATGACAAATACGTCTCCGTGCGCAAGGAACTGGGCAGGACCAAGCCCGTGAACCTGATGGATATCGCCACCATCGCGGTGAAATATCTGAAAAAAGAGGGAAAGCTCGAAAAGCTGGACGAATCCGAGGAAATCAACGCCTGCACGGTGAAGATGAACATTCAGACCGACGGCGAGGACGAGGAATGGCTCCTGCTGTTCAAGAACGAGACCCACAACCACCCGACCGAGATCGAGCCCTTCGGCGGCGCGGCCACCTGCATCGGCGGCGCGATCCGCGACCCGCTCTCCGGCAGAAGCTACGTTTACGCGGCCATGCGCGTGACCGGCGCGGCGGACCCGACGGTCCCGGTGAGCCAGACCATGAAGGGCAAGCTGCCCCAGCGCAAGATCGTCACCACCGCGGCGGACGGATACAGCTCCTACGGCAACCAGATCGGCCTTGCCACCGGCGTCGTGGATGAGATCTATCATCCCGGCTACGCGGCGAAGCGCATGGAGATCGGCGCGGTGATCGCGGCGGCTCCGGCGGCCAACGTGCGCCGCGAGCGTCCCGCCCCCGGCGACATCGTCATTCTTCTGGGCGGCAGGACCGGCCGCGACGGCTGCGGCGGCGCGACGGGCTCCTCCAAATCCCATACTTTAAGTTCCCTGACCACCTGCGGCGCAGAGGTCCAGAAGGGCAACGCGCCGGAGGAGCGCAAATTACAGAGACTGTTCCGAAACAAAGAGGCGTCCCTGCTCATCAAGCGCTGCAACGACTTCGGCGCGGGCGGCGTTTCCGTCGCTATCGGCGAACTGGCGGACGGCCTTGATATCGACCTGAACGCCGTGCCGAAGAAATATGAGGGCCTCGACGGCACCGAGCTTGCCATCAGCGAGTCCCAGGAGCGCATGGCGGTGGTCGTGGCGCCGGAGGACGCGGCGCGGTTCAAAGAGATCGCGGAAAGTGAAAACCTTGAGGCCACCGTGGTGGCGGTCGTCAAGGCGGAGCCGCGACTTACGATGAAATGGAACGACACCGTGATCGTGGACGTATCCCGCGAGTTCCTCAATTCCAACGGCGCGGAAAAGCATATCGATATCGCGCCCGCCAAAGCGGAGCCCTTTGAAAAAGCAGTTCCCGACGGCTTTGCGGCGGGGTATAAAAAACTGGTTTCCGATCTCAATATCTGCTCGAAGAAGGGCCTTTCCGAGCGGTTCGATTCCACCATCGGCGCGGGCACGGTGCTGATGCCCTTCGGCGGAAAATATCAGCAGACCCCGATTCAGGCGATGGTGAACAAGATCTCCTGCGAGACGAAGCACACCGACGACTGCTCCTTTATGGCGTGGGGCTACAACCCGCTGATCGCCGAAAAGAGCCCCTATCACGGCGCGTATCTTGCGGTGGTGGAGTCGGTCTCCAAGCTGATCGCCTCCGGCGCTTCCTTTGAGGACGTGTATCTCACCTTCCAGGAATATTTTGAGAAGCCCCGCCATGACGAAGCGCGCTGGGGCAAGCCCCTCGCCGCGCTGCTGGGCGCCTTCGAGGCGCAGATGCAGCTGGGCATCGGCGCCATCGGCGGCAAGGATTCCATGAGCGGCAGCTTTGAGGATCTGGACGTGCCGCCCACCCTCGTCTCCTTCGCGGTGACCACCGGCAAAACGGGCGACGTCGTCACACCGGAATTCAAGGGCGCGGGACACAAGCTGGTACTGATCGCCCCCGAGTACGATCAAAACGGCCTGCCCGTGACGGAATCTCTGCTTTCCGTTTTCGCGCAGGTGACGGCGCTGATCCGCGCGGGCAAGGCGCTCGCGGTCTATACCCCCGGCATGGGCGGCGTGGCGGAAGCGGCGTTCAAGGCGGCGATCGGCAACGGGATCGGCGTAAAATTTGACGATTCTCTGACCCTTGACGATCTTTTCAGTTACCGCTACGGCGCGTTCATGATCGAGCTGGCGGAGAGCGAGAGCGTCGGCGTCCCCGTGGGCGTGACGACGGCGGAGACTGCGGTCTCCCTGCGCGGCGAAACCCTGACGCTGGACGAGCTGCTCACGCCCTATGAAGCAAAGCTGAACGGGATCTACCCCTATCGGATCGAACAGACGGGAACAGAAACCGAGGCGTTCACTTATGAAGCGGAATCCTATCCCGCCCCGGCGGTCAGAACCGCGAAACCCCGCGTTCTGATCCCGGTATTCCCCGGCACCAACTGTGAATACGACACCGCAAAGGCCTTTGCCGACGCGGGCGCCCAGCCGGATATTTTCGTGATCAACAACCTCTCCGCCGAGGGCGTCGCAAGAAGCGTGGACGTGTTCGCGGCAAAAATCGCGGACAGCCAGATCGTTTTCATCCCCGGCGGCTTCTCCGGCGGCGACGAGCCGGACGGCTCCGGCAAATTCATCACGGCCTTCTTCCGGAACGCGGCGGTGACCGACGCGGTGACCGCGCTGCTGGATGCGCGCGGCGGACTGATGGGCGGCATCTGCAACGGCTTCCAGGCGCTGATCAAGTTAGGTCTTGTGCCCTACGGCAGAATCACCGAAACGAAGCCGGACGATCCCACGCTGACCTTCAACACCATCGGCAGACACCAGTCGAAGATCGTGCGGGTCTCGGCGGTAAAGCCCGGCGAGATCTATTCGGTGCCGATCTCCCACGGCGAGGGCCGCTTCTACGCTCCCGACGCGGCGATCCGCCGGCTCGCCGAAAAAGGACAGATCGCGACCCAGTATGTGGATCTTGACGGACGCGTGACGACGGATATCCGGTATAACCCCAACAATTCCGCCTTCGCCGTCGAGGGGATCACCTCGCCCGACGGCCGCGTCTTCGGCAAGATGGGCCACACCGAGCGCTGGAACGCGGGACTTTATCGGAACGTTCCCGGCGCGTACGATATGGGGCTGTTCCGCTCCGCGGTGAAGTTCTTCGGATGACAGCCGATAGCAACCAACAACGTGATTCGTGACTCGTGATTCGTTTGCGCCTGCGGCGCGATGATAAGAAGAAACGAGCAACCAGCAACCAGCAACTAACAACCAGAAAGGACAACAGCCATGACCGACATTGAAATTGCCCAGAGCGTGAAAATGAAAAAAATCACCGAAGTCGCCGCGAAGGCGGGCATCGACGAGGATCTTTTAGAGCCCTACGGCCACTACAAGGCGAAGCTTGACTATCAGAAGATCCTGAAATCCGACAAAGAGGACGGCAAGCTCATTCTCGTCACCGCCATCACCCCCACGCCGGCGGGCGAGGGCAAGACCACCACCACCATCGGCCTTGCGGACGGCATGGCGCGCATCGGCAAGCGCGTGACCGTCGCCCTGCGCGAGCCCTCCCTCGGTCCCGTGTTCGGCGTCAAGGGCGGCGCCGCCGGCGGCGGCTGGGCGCAGGTGGTCCCCATGGAGGATATCAACCTGCATTTCACCGGCGATTTCCACGCCATCGGCGCGGCCAACAACCTGCTGGCGGCGATGATCGACAACCACATTTTCCAGGGCAACGCGCTGGGCATCGACCCCAAGAAGATCACCTGGCGGCGCTGCGTTGACATGAACGACCGCCAGCTGCGCAACGTGGTGGACGGCCTGGGCGGCAGAATGAACGGCGTGCCCCGTGAGGACGGCTACGACATCACCGTCGCCTCAGAGATCATGGCGATCCTCTGCCTCGCAAGCTCCATCACCGACCTGAAAAAGCGCCTTTCCTCCATCATTATCGGTTATACCTACGACGACAAGCCCGTGACCGCGGGCGAGCTGAACGCGGCGGGCGCGATGACCGCCCTGCTGAAGGACGCGCTCAAGCCCAATCTCGTTCAGACCCTTGAGGGCAACCCCGCCATCGTGCACGGCGGCCCCTTCGCGAATATCGCCCACGGCTGCAACTCCGTGATCGCCACCAGGACGGCGCTCAAGCTCAGCGATTACGTTGTGACGGAAGCCGGCTTCGGCGCGGATCTGGGCGCGGAGAAGTTCTTTGACATCAAGTGCCGCGCGGCGGGCCTCAAGCCCTCCGCGGTGGTGGTCGTCGCCACCGTCCGCGCGCTGAAAATGCACGGCGGTCTGCCGAAAACGGACCTGAACCATGAGGATCTGGACGCGCTGGAGAAGGGCATCCCGAACCTGCTGCGCCACCTTTCCAACGTCACGGACGTTTACAAGCTTCCCGCGGTGGTGGCGGTCAACCGCTTCCCGACGGATACCGACGCGGAGATCGATCTGATTATCAGCAAGTGCCGCGCCCTGGGCGCGAACACCGTGCTTTCCACCGTCTGGGCGGAAGGCGGCAAGGGCGGCGAGGCGCTGGCACAGGAAGTCGTACGTCTGTGCGAGATGGAGAACGATTTCAGCTTCTCCTATGAGACCGACAGTCCCATTGAGGATAAGATCCGCGCCGTCGTCAAGCGCGTTTACCGCGGCAAGCACGTGTTCTTCGTCTCCGAGGCGAAGAAGCAGATCGAAAAGCTCACCGAAATGGGCTGCGGCAATCTGCCTGTGTGTATCGCCAAGACCCAGTACAGCTTCTCGGACGACCCCGCCCTTCTGGGCGCGCCCGAGGATTTCACCGTCACCGTGCGCAGCGTGAAGGTCAGCGCCGGCGCGGGCTTTATCGTGGTGCTGACGGGCAGTATCCTCACCATGCCTGGCCTGCCGAAGAAGCCCGCCGCAGAGAACATCGACGTGGACGAAAACGGCGTGATCAGCGGACTGTTTTAAATTCTGATTTATCGCTGCGCGATAAATCAGAATTTAACGGCATTCGTCAATCGGCATTCGTCAATCGTGGCTGTCAAATAGACGCTCAGCGTAATATTACAAAATTGTAAAATTGACGATAGCTGCAATATCAAAAAGCAGGCGTCAAATTTACAATACGATTGCCGATTGCCGAATGCCGGTTGCCGGTCGGGCGTCAGCCCGATAAATCAGAATTTGAAAGGAACCCCCATGACTCCCTCCGAACGGAAAGAAAAGCTCGAAAACAGCACCGCCGTGTTCGCTTTCGCGGCGGTGGCGGTGTTTCTTTCACTGTTTCTGTCGCTGTGGGTCTACGGCGCGCGGCACAGCGCCGCGGCGGGGATCACCGTCGTCGAAACGGCGCGGGAGGCGCGGATCAACATCAATACCGCCTCCGCGGAGGAGCTGACCGCCCTGTCGGGGATCGGAGAGACGAAGGCGAAGGCCATCGTCGCCTACCGGGAACGGCACGGCGCGTTCTCAACGGTCGAAGATATCATAAAGGTTTACGGCATCGGCCCGGCGACGTTTGAGAAAATCAAGGATTACATTACTGTTTAAGGGGAAGAACCATGAGAAAATTTACCGCCGCGATCTTTGATTTCGACGGCACCGTTGCCGATTCCGGCGACGGCATCATCAACTGCGCCATCTACGCGCTGAAAAAATTCGGCATCGAAGAGACCGACCGCGAGAAGCTGCGGTATTTCATCGGCCCGCCGCTTTACGATTCGTTTATAGATCTTTACGGCGTGACACGGGAGGAATCCGACGTGCTGGTGGGCTATTACCGCGAACGGTATGCGACGCTGGGCTGCGAGGAGGCCTCGCTCTATCCCGGCGTTGCCGCGCTTCTGCATACGCTGCGGGAAAACGGTGTGAAAACCGGGATCTGCTCCAGCAAGCCGCAGCCGTTCATCGAGAAGATCGCCGCCCGCCTCGGTGTGCTGGACAGCTTCGACTTCATCTCCGGCATCTCCCTGCATTATAAGGACGCGGAAAAAGACCGCCTTTTGCGTATCGCGCTGGACGGTCTCGGAATCGAAAACAAAGCGGAAGCCGTGATGATCGGCGACCGGCATTTTGATATCGACGCGGCGAAAAAGGTCGGCGTGGCCTCCGTGGGCGCGGTCTACGGCTTCGGCAGCCGCGAAGAACTGACCGCTGCCGGCGCGGACTATCTTGTCGACAGCGCGCCTGAAATCGAAAAAATCGTTTTGGGGGAAGAAGAATGAAACGGCTTTTCTGCGCGCTTCTTGCGCTTTCCCTTGCCGTCCTCTGCGCCGCCTGCGGCGGAAAGAACGGCGGCGAGGGCGTCACCTACGCGGTGCCCACCGTCGTGGACGACGAAACCGTGACCGAGCCTACCGACCCCGAAGGGTATTCCCTGTTTGTCAAGCCCTTTGAGGCGCAGGCGCTTGACCTGCTGAAGGAGGATATTTCCACCGAAACAATGAAATTCACCTACGACGGCGACGGGCGGATCCTGACCTGCGATTATTCCGTCGACGGGGTGGATATGCGGGTGGAATATACCTATCTCGCCGACGGCGGGATCCAGATCCACGCCCTCTGCGGCGGGGAAACCGCCGCCCGCAGCGTGTATTACCCCACAAAGACCTTCAGTCCCGTGTTCGGCTTCTCCGCCTACGACGGCTATTATTTCTACGGGTATACGTTCTCATCGTAAAACGGCGACAGGATCAGATTGATTCCCGGATACGTCCCGGGAACCGGAAGCACAACAAAAAACGAGTAAAACGCGCCGTCCGTCCGGGTTCTCCCGGACGGACGGTTTTTTGCGGTCGGAACATCGGATTCCTCGTTCTTTTTGGTCGAAGTCAAGCGAAAAATCACGGAAAATCCGCTAACATTTTTCATTTCGTTCCCAAAATCGTCGATTTCGTTCCCGGCGGGTTGAAATCGGATTTTTCTCAAATTATAATCAAATCGGGCTTTGGCTTACCGGTCGGGGAGCGCGTCGAGAAGCCGCAGGGCGAGCTCCTTCTGCCGCGCGTCCAGTCGCTGAAAGCGCTCCGCCAGCGCGGCGTCAAGATAGGAATCCTTTGATTTGACGACGCCGTCGAAAAGATAGGTCAGTTCGCAGTCAAGCTCCGTGCAGATGTGCGCCAGCATTTCGAGATTGGCCTTCGTCAGCCCCCGTTCGATCTGGCTGACGTAGCCCACGCTGACCGAAAGCCGCTCCGCAAGCTGCTCCTGCGTCAGTTTTTTCTCTTTCCGTCTCTTTTGGATCCGCGCCCCGATCAGTTTGTAATCAATAGTCATCGCTGTCACCTCAATCTTATTTTGACAGTAATAACTATAATTAAACAGATATTTATATATAAACATTTAGTGATAAGTGTTAATATACGTGTCATTTTGTGATAAAATAATATTTGGAGGTTGATATTCGTGGTTTTCAGGGATGTCTGTCATGGCTTTGTTGAAAGAAAGGAGGTCGTACTATGATGTTATTTGCTCTTGATGAAAAAGAAAACACTCATCCGGGCGAAGAGGATGCCTCTTCGGTTCTCAACGGGGAATCCGCCGGCAATCTTCCGGAGCCTGATGCCGGCGACGGCGATTCCGTGCCTGCCGGATTGGTGGCTGTTCCGGAGAATACAGACGTGTCAGAAACAACAGGGGACGGCGCTGTGGAACCTGTCGGCGGCGAAGAAGGCGTCGCAGCGGCGGCCTCCGCTCCCGCTGTGAAGAAAAAAGGATTCAAAGCGTTGCTCCGTAAATGGTGGTTCTGGTTGATCGTCGGGCTTGTAATCGCCGGGATCGGCGCCGGGATCACGGTCGCGGTCGTCAGCTCCGGGAGCGGTTCGTCGTCCTATTCTTCCGGGATAGACGTTATGAGTCCTTTTGTCAGGCTTGTAAAAACCACGACGAACACCAATTACGGCATAACGTATGGCACGGCGTTCGACAGCTTTTTCTCCAGTCCCCGCTGGCGGTATTTTCTTTCGGACAGCGGTATGAACGTCGTTGAGTTTACCGGCAGATTCTCTTATGCCGATTCTCCCGCAACGGCGTTGATTCAGTTTGTCGTCGACCTTGACGAGGGTTCGATCACTGCGTCTTATCTGGAAATCAACGGAATCGCGCAGAACCGGCTGATGCTGGCGACGCTGATCGGTAAGGTGTTTTCGTCTTATTAACTATTGAAAGATCAAAAACCAGTGGTGTTTGTATTATGAAAAAACATCAATGTTTCTAATTATCGCCATGATCATAATCATATTTTCCGGATGAAATGCAAGTAATTATAAAAAGCGGCAGTACTATTTGAAAAAAAGAATGCAGCAGTAATGCTTTAGATGACGGTACTTGTTGCCTAAGAAACGTATGACAGTATACTCATAGAAGTGTAAATGAATTATTGGAGATGGAGAAATGAAACATTTGTTGAAAATAAGCAGGATTTCGTTCTTGTTTGTTGCCGTATGTCTGTTTCTGTCCGGTTGTGAAAAGTCAGATTATAAGAAGGCGTTGCGCCAGATGGAAGACGGCAATTTGGATGCGGCTCGAAATCTGCTTGTTCAACTGGACGATTATAAAAACAGCCGTGATCTTGTAAGAGAATTGAACTATCGGATTACAGTCGATTGTATACGATCCGTGGGAATGATTTATGAAGGCAATCCCCGTGTTGAAAAAAAGATCATTTCCTCAACGGGTGCGGATGCCGTCGTTTCGATCGTTGCGGAAGCCGATAACAGAATCCGCCTGATTTATGAGTATGAGAGTATGATGGATGAAAACGCATTAGGCAGTTTTTATGCGGATGTAACTGTTAACGCGGTTTTTTCTAATGAAAGCGTCGCATCGTCAGTCGATTATAAGAGAGTATTCAATACCAGAATACTTACATCTTCAGCAGATGAAACAACAACAGGCCGTGGAAGGATTGATAATGCCGAGTTTACAAGCACAAGTAAAATCGTATTTGATAAATTTAATTCCACAAAAAAGGAGACTACTCAGGCATCTGTTGAAGAATCGACAGCGGAATTGCTTGTCGATATGCTTAAAGCATTTTCTGAGTTCTTAGAAGAAAACAAACCTGATGTCACATTGAAGGACCTCGGGTTTGAAAAATTCACTTATTAATGAATGACATTATAATTTAGTTTTGACTATCGAATAAATGATCCGAACAGTTGGATTATCGTAAAAAGGAGACATATCATGAATCAAGAACAAAACACTGATATTTCGCAGATGCAGGAATCTTTCCCTGCGCAAACAGAAAACAACGACCCGGAGACAGATAATACGGCACTTGTGCTGGAGAAACCGAAAAAGAAAAAAATAAAAAAACCGATCATACTGGCTGCAGCAGCACTTGTCGTGATCGCAACACTCGTTGTCGGCGTCTTTTTTGCGGTGAAAGAGGGCCGCGTAAAAAGCGATCTGCAGCAGCTTGAGTCCGCGCTGCCGTCCTATGAGGCGCATGAGATGAATTATTCCGAAGCCTCTGAATTTGTGAAATCCTTTATCAGCGCCGAGAAGGATCAGCGCGTTATCGATTTCGCTACGGAGATCCAAAATAAACTGGGCGAGTTAAAAGAACCGACCGAGGCGTATTATCGCGGTCTTGACTTGATGAAACAGAATGAGTATTATAAGGCGGCCACCCAATTCAAGAATGTAACGGCTGTAAGCAAGAACTATGAAATCGCGCAGAAAAACTTTGCGGACCTTAAAGATCTGGTCAAGGAAGAGCTTGAGAAGTCGGCGAACGACAGCGCTGCGGCGAAAAATTATGACAAGGCGATATCGACTTTGAATTCCTATGCGGAGCTCTACTCCGAGGACGTCTTCGGCGAGAAGCTGAAAGCCATCAAGGAGGAACAGACGAAGTATCTTGCTGCCAAGAAAGCGGAAGAAGAGAAGAGAAAAGCCGAACAGGAGAAGCAGGCGCGGGAAAAAGCGCAGTCTCAGCTGCGGATTTCCAGATGCTGGGTTGGTGGTCGGGACAGTGCCGGTGGCTATCCGATGTATATTAATTGGACAAACAAATCATCAAAGACTGTAAAGTATTTTAACTTTGGTGTAACTTTCTATGACCCCGTCGGAGAGCCGATCTCGACATGGAGAATTGATAAAGTTGAGTATTGTCAGGACACTGGGCCGTTTTCTACTGGAAGTGGCAGAAGTGGTGCAGGTGTCTACTGGGGGAAATACTATGATTCTATCATTGACCATCCGAAAATCGTGTTTGTTGAAGTAGAGTATATGGACGGGACAAGTTGGACATTAACACAAAGCGAAATTGAAGCTGTGCAATACTGATAAGTAGAATATAGAATCGCCGACAGCGCTTGTTGTTTCAAGCTCTGTCGACGTTTTTTAATCCAGCAAAGACTGTGACACGTCTTGCCCTTCTTCTGTTCGTTTATGTCCACGACACATTCAGTTTTTTGTGATTCCTGGCGCAGTCGGTCAGATACAGGTTGATCAGCGTCTGGTAGGGAATTCCCGATTCTGCCGCCATCTCTTTGAAGTATTCGATTGTCCCGCCGTCGATGTTGATTGTGATCTGTTTTTTCAGGTTCCCGGCATACGGGTTCTTACGAGGGTTCAACTGATCGATCTCATATTCATCTCTCATAATGTTCACCATCCTCTCTGATAAGCTTTTTTCTCTTTTGCTGTTGCCTCTCGTGCGGAGATCAGACGTATTATGCTGTCCGCGGCCCGATAACAGTGGCTTACGATACAAACTTTTGAAGAGTAAGTCATACCGATGATTAAAAAACGTTCTTCGCCGACAGAGTGATCCGGATCGTCAAACAAAACCGCATCGTCATCGTAAAAGACCTCACTGGCGGTCTCGAAAGAGATGCCGTGCTTGCGCTTGTTGATCTCATTCTTGTTTTCATCCCATTCAAAGGAAAGATCATTCATAATAGCGCTCCATCCTCATTGTAATTATGATATAATTATAATATATGTATTCTTTCTTATATTATATTAAACTTTGTTCTAAATGTCAAGTAGAAAGCCCGTGGATTGTTATAAGTATAGTCATCAGCTGAAGCGAGAAAGCAATTTTCACGCTCGGAAGATTGGAATGGGCGTTCGCTTTTCGGTATATCCATCGAAAAGTTACGTCGCAAACGACGCAACTTCTCGATGACAATAGATTAAATGCGCTTGTTCCAAACATTTCCGGAGGCCCGCCCTGCAAAATTTTTCTTGACAAACACAATCCCCCGGATTATAATGAGCATATCAAAGGCAATGATCGGGAAAAGTAACGTTTGTCCCTTGCCCACAGAGAACGGCGGGCGCTGAGAAGCCGGAGCAACACAGACGCGAAGAACACCCGGGAGCCGCAACCCGAACGCGGACGGTGATCAACAGTAAAAACCTCCGTCAGTAGGCGCGCCGGGATCGACCGTTATATCGAACGGCTTCTTCGCAATACGCGAAATGAGCTGAAAGGGGTCTCGTAACGAGGCAAAATAGGTGGTACCGCGGGTCACAGTCGCTCGTCCTATTATTCTATATAATAGGATAGCGGCTGATATTTTTTATCCGGAGGAGTTTTTACCATGAAACACACCGACATCAGAGAGATCTTTGAAGACAAAGCGTATCTCGGCAAGACTGTCACCGTCTGCGGCTGGGTCCGCACGGCGAGAGATTCCAAAAACATGGCGTTCCTTGCCCTGAACGACGGCACCACCCTGAATCATTTGCAGATCGTGATCGACAAAAACGCCGGCGGCGTTCTTCCCGCCGAGGCGGGCAAGCTGGGCGCGTCCCTCAAGGTAGAGGGCGTCGTGGTTGCGAACCTGAACGACGGCACGCCGGAGATCAACGCGGAGAAGATCGAAGTCCTCGGCAAGTGCCCGGACGATTATCCCCTGCAGAAGAAATTCCAGAAGCTGGAGACCCTGCGCGAGAAGCCGCACATCCGCGTGCGCACCAACACCTTTAACGCCGTGCTGCGGGTCCGCTCCGTCATGGCGGCGGCGATCCACCGCTTTTTCCAGGAGCGGGGCTACGTCTACGTGAACACGCCCCTGATCACCGGCAGCGACTGCGAGGGCGCGGGGGAGATGTTCAAGGTCACCACGATCGGTTATCCCGAGCCGGGCAAATATAAAAACGAGGAAGAATACTACGCCGACGATTTCTTCGGCCAGAAGGCGGGCCTGAGCGTTTCCGGCCAGCTGGAGGGCGAGGTCGCCGCCATGGCGATGGGCAAGATCTACACCTTCGGACCCTCCTTCCGCGCCGAGAACAGCAACACCCTTCGCCATGTGGCGGAGTTCTGGCATGTGGAGCCGGAGGTGGCTTTCGCGGAGCTGCCCGACGTGATCGAGATCGCCGAGGAAATGATCAAATATATCCTGCGCGACTATATGGAAAAATGCCCCGACGAGCTTAAGTTCTTCGAGCAGCGCTTTGAAAAGGGCCTGACGGAGAAGCTTCGCAATGTGATCGACAACGATTTTGAGATCGTCGATTATACCGACGCCATCGAGCTGCTCAAAAAAGCGGACGTTGACTTTGAGTTCCCCGTGGAGTGGGGCTGCGACCTGCAGAGCGAGCACGAGCGCTACATCACCGAAAAGGTCTACAAAAAGCCCGTTTTCCTCATCAACTACCCGAAGGAGATCAAGTCTTTCTACATGAAGCAGAACCCGGACGGCAAGACCGTCGCCGCGACGGACCTTCTCGTCCCCGGCGTGGGCGAGATCATCGGCGGCAGCGAGAGAGAGGCGGATTACGATAAGCTGATCGAGGCTATGAAGCAGAGAGGCATGAACCTCGACGCTTATAAGGATTACCTCGACCTTCGCAAATACGGCAGCGTGCCGCACGGCGGCTTCGGCCTCGGCTTTGAGCGCGTAATCATGTACGCCACCGGCATGGCGAACATCCGCGACGTGATCCTGTATCCGCGCACGGTGGGGAGCATTCGGTAATTATAAATATCAAAGAATACAAAATGTAACACAAAATGTGTTGCAATTCTCCCTCTGTTATGTTATTATAAAGGTGTGACAGAATGAGTATTATGCAATTTGAATGGGACGAGCAAAAAGAACAGATAAATATCGTGAAGCACGGGATCGATTTTTCAACGGCGGCTTATGTTTTTCGCGATGAAAACCGTCTGGAATTGTATGATGAAGCTCATTCGGAGAAAGAAGATCGGTATATTACGATTGGATTCATTCACGGGGTTGCATTTCTTGTGATGGTTGTGTATACCGAGCGTGGGGATGCGATCAGAATTATTTCCGCCAGAAAAGCGACAAGACAGGAGGAGCGATTATATTATGAATATCCGCAAAGAGATTAACCTGGATGCGCCTTTGACAGAGGAGCAGAAAGAAATGCTTGAAATGCTCAAGTCAAGACCTGTTCAGCCGGATGAGGATTGTCCCGAACTTACCGAGGAGCAGATCGGTCAGATGGTAAGGGTTTCGGAACTGCGTCGTGAAGAGCGCAGAAAACAGACGGTCACGCTGAGGTTGTCTCCTCAGGCGGTCCGTACTGCAAAATCGCTCGGCAAAGGGTATACGTCAGTATTAAGCCGCATTCTGGAAGCTGCTCTGACAGACGCAGATATCATCAAACATTATCTTTAAACCATAGGAGCATCATTATGAGCACACTTGTCTTCCCCGAGGGCTATACCTCCACGCTCTCCCGCCGCGACACGCAGAGAGCGATCAAATTCATCAAGGACACGTTTCAGAAAAAACTGAGCGCGGCGCTGAATCTCGACCGCGTCACCGCGCCGCTGATGGTCATGCAGGGCTCCGGCATCAACGACGATCTGAACGGCGTTGAGCGCAAGGTGCATTTTACCATGAAAGAGGTGGGCGGCACGGCGGAGGTCGTGCAGTCCCTTGCGAAATGGAAGCGCATGGCGCTTTACAGATACGGCTACGAGCCCGGCGAGGGCATCTATACCGATATGAACGCCATCCGCCGCGACGACGACTGCGATAACCTGCATTCGCTGTTCGTGGACCAGTGGGACTGGGAGAAGGTCATCACCCGCGAGGACCGGAACCTTGACTATCTCAAGGCTACCGTCCGCAAAATCGTCTCCGCGCTCGCCGAGACAGACCGCGCCGTCACCGAGGCGTACCCGGAGCTGGGCGCCGACGTTTGCGAGGACGTGTATTTCGTCACCTCGCAGGAGCTGGAGGACCGTTACCCCGACAAGACCCCGAAGGAGCGGGAGAATATCATTACGGAAGAACACCGCACGGTATTCCTCATGCAGATCGGCGGCGCGCTGAAAAGCGGCAGGCCTCACGACGGCAGAGCGCCGGACTATGACGACTGGAGCCTGAACGGCGACATTCTCGTCTGGAACAAGGTGCTGAATTGCGCGGAGGAGATCTCCTCCATGGGCATCCGCGTGGACGCGGAGTCGATGAAAAAACAGCTTGCGATCGCCGGCGTGCCCGAGCGGGCGGAGCTGCCCTTCCATCAGGGCGTCATATCCGGCAAGCTGCCCCTTTCCATCGGCGGCGGCCTCGGGCAGTCGCGAATCTGTATGCTGCTTCTGGATAAGGCGCACATCGGCGAGGTGCAGGTTGCGATCTGGCCCGAAGAGATGCGCGAAGAGTGCAAAAAACACGGCATCAGAATGCTGTAATAAAACAGATCGCCGGAGTTTTCCGGCGATTTTTTTAATGAATCGGGTGCTGGGTTCTGGGTGCTGGGTGTTGGATAGATGTAACCGATACACAATGCGTAAATTTAACGATATCCAGCCCCCAACACCTAACACCCAACACCTGTAAATTTTGTTTTTTTATTATCACCGTTACCCGGACGGTAACTTTTTCGTCTTTAAGGGTGAGAAGACTTCTCAGAGGGAGGCGCGGCATGGAAGACGGTCGGATCATAGAGCTATACTGGCAGAGGAACGAGACCGCGATCGAAGAGAGCGGGCGGAAATACGGCGCGTACTGCGGCGCGATCGCCCGGAACATCCTGCATTCGCAGGAGGATACCGAGGAATGCGTCAGCGATACCTGGCTTCGGGCGTGGAACGCAATGCCGCCCGAGCGCCCTTCGCGCCTTTCGGTATTCTTCGGAAAGATCACCCGCAATCTCGCGATTGACCGGTACAGAAAGAATAAGACGAGGCAATTCGGCGGGCAGTACCCGCTCTGCCTCGACGAGCTGGGCGAATGCGTCGGCGAGGCCGCGCCGATCGAGGACGGCCTTGCGCTGCGGGAGCTGATCAACGCATTTCTGCGGGAGCTGCCGGAGAAAAACCGGGAGATCTTTCTTCTACGGTACTGGTATTTCCTGCCCGTCGAAGAGATCGCGGAGCGGCTCGGCGCGTCGCAGGGTTCGGTCAAAATGACGCTTCTGCGCGCACGGAACAAGCTGAAAGAATTTCTTGAGAAAGAGGGTATCGGAATATGAAAAACAAAGAGATGCTGATCGATGCGATCGGGGACGCGGACGACGCGCTGATTCCCGCGCTGCCGGAAAAGAAGAAAAAGAAAAATCTTGCGAAACGGATCGTCGCCGTCGCCGCCTGCGCGGCACTGCTGATCGGGGGCGGCGTTCTTCTGCCGAGGCTGCGCAAAAGCCCCGGTATCTCAACGGGCGGCAACGACCCCACGGGCGCCCGGCAGGGGCTTGTGCCGATCGCGGCGGCGGTCTATCCGGAGCTGCCGCAGTATCCCGAGGAAAAGAATTTCTCCGACTGGAAGGAGTATGAGCCGGCATACAACAGCTGGAATGCCGCGGTGCAGAAGCTCCGGGACCAGCCGAAGGGCTATCAGGACGGCTTCGACGCATTCTTTGCCTCCACTGCCGAAACGTTCCTGCGCGGCGGGGAAACGGAAAACCGGGTTTACTCTCCGTTGAGTCTTTATATGGCGCTGGCGCTTTCCGCAGAGATCACCGACGGCGATTCCCGCCGTCAGATCCTCGACCTGCTCTCGCAGGAGGATCTCGAAACGCTGCGCTCTCACGCAAAGTCAATATGGCAGGCAAATTTCATGGACGACGGCATGGCGAAATGCGTGCTCGCTACGTCGCTCTGGCTGAATGAGAGCGTTGCTTACAAAAAAGATACGGTCGATACGGCGGCGGAAAACTATTATTCCTCGGTGTACAGCGGCGATCCGGCGTCTCCCGATTACAGCAAGGCGATGCAAACCTGGCTGAATGAACAGACGGACGGGCTGCTGGAGGAGTATGTCTCCGGGATCGAAATGGACCCGCAGTCGGTACTGACGCTTGCTTCCACGGTGAATTACAGCGGCAAGTGGCGGGAGAACTTCGATAAAAACGCCACCGAAGAG
>CACYHJ010000015.1:0-704 GCA_902774165.1 Oscillospiraceae bacterium | reverse complement strand
GCGCAAAGGCTGATGACGTACAACTGGGGAGAGCATTTTGCCTCGATCGCTCTGGAGCTGGAAAACAACGGTCAGATGCGGCTGATCCTGCCCGACGAGGGGTTTTCCCCCGCAGATCTGCTCAGGGACGCGCAGGTTCTGGACTATATGACGCAGAACGGGGTCTGGAAAAACAATAAGAACACGCTGGTCAATCTTTCTGTTCCGAAATTCGACGTTTCCTCGCAGACAGACCTGCGGGACGGGCTGAACGAGCTCGGCGTGACGGATCTCTTCGATCCGGAAAAATCGGACTTCAGCCCCCTGACAGACGATGCCGACGGGATCGCTCTCGGCAAGGCAGAGCAGGACGCCCGCGTTCTGATCGACGAGGACGGCTGCAAGGCGGCGGCGCTGACGGTCATGATGTACTGCGGCGCGGCGATGCCGGAGGACGAGGTCGACTTCATCCTCGACCGGCCGTTCCTCTTCGAAATAATGAGCGAAACGGGCCTGCCGCTGTTCGTCGGCGTGGTGAACGCGCCGTAACCCGCGACAAACGAACGGGCCGATCGACATCGGAACAACAAATATATTACAGAAGGTGTCACAGTTATGAAACGCAAAAATTATGGCAACACCGCACAATTCGGGCGTGCGGATTGCGCAGTAGATTTTTTCGTCAGATTGTACAGAGTCTCCGCAGGCAACCTGACGGTTGTCAA
>CACYHJ010000014.1 GCA_902774165.1 Oscillospiraceae bacterium | reverse complement strand
AGATAGCTGTTTTCGGCAACGCTTTTTACCGTGTAACCGTCGCCGCGCCGGTCGATGCGGAACCGATACTCTCCGGTGCAGGGAACGTTCAGAAGGATCGTCCCGTCCGCAATAAGGTTTTCTTCGGAAAACTCTGTGCCGCTGTTTTTGTTGTACGAGTACTTTTCTCCGGCAGACAGTCCTTTGAGCATAAAGTATTTCATATCCCAGGGGTTCGCCGTGATCACGTACTCTCCGGTCCAGTCCACGCTGCCGTTCCGGTCCACGGGTGCCGTTTCCACCTTCTGCCAGGCGCCCTCCGGGTAGCCGGTGATCTTTGTATAAACGGCGTAAAGCGTCGCGCTGCGGGAGACGGTGTATTTCTCCCCGGCCCGCAGGATCACCGCCGGTTCTTCGGTCGTTTCGGGGATCTGCGTTTCGCTCCAGCCGCAGAAGGTCCAGCCCTCCAGATCGGGAGGCGCGGGACAGTCGATCCGATCCTTATCCCAGCAGGCAACGGTTTTGAAAACGGCGCCGTCCGCGACGAATGTCACATCGCATTTTTTCAGCGCGGTAAACTGTACGGTCACGCTGCAGATATCGGAAGCAGATCCGTTCATATCCACAAGGAAGGTGAAGTCGCTTTCCTGTGTGACGGCGGCTTCGCCGCTCCCCGCAACGCATGCGGCCGGATACCAGCCCGCTTCGGGCGAAGCGGTGACCAGATAGGTGTTGACGGCATCCGGCTCTACCCGTACCGTGCCGTGCGCCGGGTCGTCCGGATAAGCGGTCACCGGGCATTCCCGCGGGAAGAGCGTCCACGTGGCGCGCGCCCTCTGCACGGCGTTCACGTTCTGCTTACCGGGATAGGGATCCTGAGACGAAACACAGATCGGAAACGCCGCGCCGTATCTCCTGGCTTCTTCCAGCGTACCGAAGCTGGACGCCCCGTCCCAGTAACCGTGGAGCTGCTTTGCATATTCGGCGGCGACGCCGAAGTATTCCCCCTGCCTCACACGGTTCAGAATCGTCGCCATGTATAAAGCTTCTCCCACAAAGGATACGGGCTGAGAGTACCCCCAGCAGCATTCGACGCCCTTCGCGCGCAGCGGCGCGCAGAGCCGATCCGTCGTCATTCCGTAGCAGAGCCCAAAATGGAGCAGGCTGTTCGGGGCGTTCTTCGTCATGTGGTTGGCAATGCAGACGCCGTTGACTTCCGCATAGTCGCTGCCCTTTAAGCAGTTGTAATACGTCTTGCCGTCTGGGGCGGTCTGCTTTGCGGTATCCGCGGTCGTGACGCCTGCGGCGGTCGTAAGGCATATATAGCTGCTGTTGGCGTCCATGGTCAGAAGTGTGTCAATACTGCCGTGGGAATCGAGAATGACGATACCGCATTCTTCTATCGCGTAAGCGAGGCTGTCAACCGTGGCGTCGCTCATGGTATAGCGCAGGCCCTCGCCGCCCGTCGCCGCGCATAAGCCTGGGAGACTCCGCAGAAATGCTCGTCCTTGTAGTTGGTATCCGATTCCCAGAAGGGCTGGATCAGGCCGATCTTCATCGAGCCCGCGCCGGAACCGCGCAGAGCGGGCGCCTTCTTTACCGATGCGCTCTTCTCTTTCAGCACCGCAGCCAGATTTTCCAGCGCGGCGCGTTCCTCTTCCGTCGGTTCTTCGCCCGTGCCGTGCAGCTTCGCTTCCATGCGCGGGTTATAGGTGCAGGGCAGGCCGACGGTGGTTTCCCACGTCAGCACGCCGCCGTTGTTCTGCAGCGTGCCCTCCACGTAGGTGTCGGAGGCTTCCACCGCCTCGATCACCTGCGGGACCAGCGCGGCGAAATCCTCTTCCGTTTGCGGCGCGCGCCTCGGCGCTTTTTTCCCTGCGTCGGAAGAGGGGGACGTCACGTCTTCGATCCTGGCGAAGACGTCGTCCTCCAACAGTTGTTCGTCCGCCTGCGTGAATACGCGGGGCTCGTCCTTCTTGTCCCCGTCCGCGTCCTGCGCGCCGAAAGCCGTCGGAACGGCTGCAAACAGCAGAACCGCCGTCAGAAGGAACGCAAGAAAGCGTTTGAACCAATTCGACATAACACCAACCTCCGTTTGCGGGTCTATCCCGAAAATGTGTGCTGCGGGATGAAATGATATAACCATTTCATTATATCATATTGCATTCCGTCCCTGCAAGTCAATTTTCGCATTTTGATATTTAAGGCTTGTAGAGCTGCAATTGATGTGAGACCGCAAAAGGATAGAAATAGGGATCGCGTCCGGAGCGTCATTGATCCGGTTCGGATGACAAGAAGGATACAAGGGGGAGGTTCCGGAATGGAACCTGTGAAAATCGCACAATTTTACAATTTTAATATTGTCTTTCCTTCTGTTTTCCGTTAAACTGTATGCACAGGAGGCGATGAGCATATGAGTACGCTTTTTGCGGAAACCCTGAAAAGGCTGCGGCAGGAACAAGGCCTTTCGCAGCATGAGCTGGCGGAACGCCTGATCGTCACCCGTTCCACCGTCACACGTTGGGAAAGCGGTCTGCGTCTGCCGGACGCGACGATGATCGCCCGTATTTCCAAAACCCTCGGCGCGGACGTCAACACGCTCATGACCGCCGCGGACCGGAGCAACGAAGCGCCCAACGTCATCATGGTGGACGACAGCAAGGTCTTTCTCTCCGACAGCCTGCCCGTTTTGGAGGAGGTCATGCCGAACGCCGCGATCACGGGTTTTATCTGGCCGCGCGAGGCGATCGAATACGCGAAAACGAACCGGGTCGCTCTGGCGATTCTGGATATCGAGCTGGGGACCGCCAGCGGACTTGATCTGTGCCGCACGCTGCTGGAGATCAACCCCCGCACCAATGTGGTTTTTCTGACCGCCTACCCCGACTATTCGCTTGACGCCTGGGATACCGAAGCCAGCGGCTTCATGGTGAAGCCCCTGACCCCGGAGGGCGTCCGCAGCCAGCTCGCAAAGCTGCGTTACCCGTTTTCGGGAGGTGGGGACGCATGAGCAACCCCGTCGATTTCATATACGCCTCCGTGTTCGGCGCGGCGCTGCTGTTAAGCATGATGGGGCTGTTTTTATCCGCTGCCGTTCACAATATGAAGCGTTGGGACAAGCGCTTTTTTGTGAGCTATTTTACCGTTTTTATGCTGTGCTGCATCTCCTGCCTCATCGAGATCGTGTTTCATTATTATCCCGTTCCGATCCCGGTGTTCCACTGTGTGCTTTTTCTGGAAAGCCTGCTGCTCTCGGCGCCGATCCCCATGCTGACGTTTTATCTGCTGCACTGCTGCAAGGAAAACATACGCCGAAGCGGGCTCTTCCGTGCCGTGATTTCCGTATGGTGCGCCTATTTCGTCATACTTGTATGCGCGTTATCCATCGACGGTTTCATCAAGGTTACACCGGACATGGAATACTCCCGGGGACCGCTGTACCCGCTGATGCTGGCGCCGATGCTCGTGATCCTGCTGCTCAATCTCGCGGGCGTGATCAGACGCCGGGCGCGGCTTTCCCGTAAAATATTTCTCGGTTTCCTTGTCTCTGTCGTGCCGATGACGCTCACTCTGAGCGCGCAGATGTTCATCGACATTTATTCGCTCGTCGACATCAGCATTGTCATCTCCGCCCTGACCATGTACGGCTTCGTCCTGTCCGACCAGATCGAGCGGGACCTGCGCAATCAGCGTGAGATCGCCCGGCAGCAGCAGGAGCTCGCCCATCAGCGCGCAAGCGTCATGGTGCTGCAGATGCGGCCCCATTTCATCTATAACATGCTGATGAGTATCTACAGCCTCTGCAATCTTGACCCCCGGAAGGCGCGGCAGGTCACGCTGGATTTTACCAACTATCTGCGCAAGAATTTCAACGCCGTCGCCAGCGACAGCGTCATCCCCTTTTCCGCGGAGCTGGAGCATACCCGCGCATACCTTGCCGTGGAAAAGGCGCAGCTTGAGGATATGCTTTTTGTGGAATACGATACGCCGTTTACCCGGTTCCGCCTGCCGCCCCTGACGCTGCAGCCCCTTGTGGAAAACGCCGTCAAGCACGGTATGGACCCCTATGCCGGGCCGCTTCACGTCTGCGTACGGACGCGGTACACGGACGCCGGCGTCGAGCTCACCGTGAAGGACGACGGTTCCGGGTTTGACACATCCGACGAGAGCAGGCCGCAGCCCACGCTGACAAACATCCGTCAGCGTCTGGAAATGATGTGCGGGGGCAGTATGACCGTCCTGTCCCGCGACGGCGGCGGCACGGCGGTAACGATCACGTTACCGCCTGCGTATCTTCTTTGAAAAAATATTTTTTGCGCGGCGGCATATCGTCTGCGCCGACTGTAGGCCGCAAAGATTTTTATGCTCTCCCCATGGGAGCCCGAAAGGAGCGATCCGATGCGTCGAAAAAAAAAGCTCGCCCTGTTATATCTGATCCCTGCCTCGTTGCTGATCGCGGTGTTGGTATTTGCCTCCGTCCGCGCGCTGCGCGCCTACCTGCCGCAGCGGCGGGAACAGAACGAATATGACCGTCTGCGGGAGGATATCCGGACCGGGGATCCGGAGGAGAGCGAGTCTTCTTTCGTAAACCGTTACGAATCCGTGATGGCGCAGAACGGGGATTTTGCCTGCTGGCTGAAGATCCCGGACAGCGTCGTCGACTATCCCGTGATGAAGACTGCGGAGGACGATCCGGAATTTTATCTCAGAAGGGGATTTGACAAAGAGTATTCCGTCGCCGGGTGTCTGTTTATCGGCGGCGGCTGCAACCTGGATTCCGATTCCTTTATCATCTACGGGCATAATATGGAAACGGATACCATGTTCGGCGAACTGGATCTTTACGCGGATCCGGATTACGCGCTGAAACACCGCCTGATCCGGGTCGGCACGCCGACGGAAGACCGTCTTTACCGCGTATATGCCGCGTTCCAGACCAAAATCTATGCCCCGGAGGCCGACGTTTTCAAATACTATGAACGGCTCGGATCTCTGGATGAGCCGACGTACCGCGATACGGTTGCGCAGGTCCGGTCCCTGTCGACGATCGATCTTGCGGATGCGCCGCAGTATCCCGCGCAGCTGCTCTTTTTGTCCACCTGCAGCTACCATACAAAAGACGGACGGTTCGTTGTGGCGGCTTATCGTACGGATGCCGATTGAATTGTTCTATTTTATATCAAAGTGTGAAATAAGTATTAAATATCGAGGGGAGAGGTTCCATTCTGGAACCTCTCCTTGAAACATAAAAACGTCATTTTTATAATAAATGTCAGAGAATCGAAAACAGTCAAATCCGACGAACAAATTATATAAAGGGAGAGATCGGTTTTGCCGCAGATATCCGGGCAGCCTGCGTCTGCAGAGACTATATCCGACGAACAGACGCCTGACGCCGTTCCCGTAACCGAACCGGAAAAAACGGAGCGGATGACGCAGGAGGAGTCCCTTGTGGTCGAAGTGGTCTCATCTTCACTGAAAAACAGGCGGCATTCGCAGAAAAAAGCGCCTGCGAAGAAAGCGCCGCGGAAGAAAGCGCCGCAGAAAACGACGAGGCAGCTGCTGATCGGTCTGCTGATCAAGCTCGCGGTTGCCGCCGCGCTGATCTGGGCAGTATTCACCTTTGTGCTCGGTATGTCCGTGCACTACGGCAACAATATGTACCCGGCGATACGGGACGGCGACCTGCTCGTCAGCTACCGGATGCAAAAGCCCTTCATCAATGCCGTGGTGCTCTACCGCGTCAACGGAAAAACCGAAGTCGGCAGGGTGATCGCGCTGGAGGGAAGCGTCGTCGACATTGCCGAAAACGGTTCGCTGACCGTCAATGGCGCAATGCCGTCGGAAGAGGTTTTCTATGCCACCTATCCCGCGGAGAATTCCGCCGTCAGCTTTCCGTATACGGTGGAACCGGGCAAGGTATTCATCCTGAACGACTTCCGCAACGATACCAACGACAGCCGCACGTTCGGCGCTATCGACAGAAAGGACCTGCAGGGGCCGCTGCTGTTTGCTGCCCGGCGCAGAAATTTTTAGGGCAACACCGCACAATTCGGGCGCCGGATCCGTTTCGCTTTGAAAAGCGCCCCCCGCGGCAGAACAGCCGCTTTCCATTTCGGATGCAATTTTTTTGCATATATTAATTCTTTTCATAACAAAGGAGGAAAAAAGATGAAAAGAAGCATCAGCAAAGCTCTGGCAATCGTCATGGCGCTCGCACTCGCCTTGTCCGTTGCCGCTGTCTCCGCGTTCGCCGTTGATTATACGGCGATCCCCGGCACGTCGACGACTTTCAACAAGAATCTCGTCGTAGACAGCACCGCTCAGATCCCCAACGTGGAATTTGAGTTCGAAATCGCAGCGGGAACCGCTGTTCCGGCGTCTTCCACCAACCTTGAGATTCTGGCAGGCCCCGTGACCGCATCGGCCCCCACGGTCGAAAACGCCGTGTTTACCAGCGGTATGACCACAACGAACGGCACGCCGACGGACGATACGGAGACTTCCAAGAAGTTCGCTACGGATGAGGTCATTGTTGATTTTTCCGGTGTGGAATTCGACAAGCCCGGCGTGTACCGTTATGTGATCACCGAAAAGGCGTCAACGATTAAAGGTGTTACTAACGACGCGAACGCGACCCGTTATCTTGACGTGTTTGTCGTTGCCGACGAGAGCAACGCTCTGTCCGTGCAGTCCTATGCGCTGAGAGACACAGCAACCAACATTTCTTTGGCAACCGGCAAATATGCGGAGAACGAAGACGTCAAGAGCAGCGGTTATACCAACGAGCTGTCCACTGTCGATCTTGAGTTCGCCAAGAAGATCACCGGCAATCAGGGCGATAAGAACAAGCAGTTCAAATTTACCCTTGCCATCACCGACGCAAACCCCGGTCTGTATACGGTGGAAGTCAGCCGCGCGGACGTTCTCAAAGACGACAGCAACGTTGCCGCCAATGAAGGCGTGTATACGATCACGGTTGCCGCTGACGGCACTTGCACCGCTTACTTCTATCTGGCGGACGGCGATACCGTGAAGGTGCTTGATCTGCCCGAAGGCTACGGCTATACCCTGACCGAAGTTCCCGAGGATTATCAGTCCGCAGCCGGCGTCGACAATGACGGCACCGACAATGACTATACCGACGCCACCAGCGGCTCCGCCGTTGACGTAGACGTCAAGACCGGTTACACCAATGACCGCAACGGTATCATTCCCACGGGCGTGATCGTCACGGTCGCTCCGTTCGCGATCGGTCTGCTTGTGTTCGGCGCGATCATTCTTTACGTGGTCAGCAAACGCAGAAGAGCCGAGTATTGAAGGAACCGGGAAGAGGATGATGAATCAGATGGGTGAAATATCACCCGTCTGATTCTGTGCGAATGATCCTCTCATATTTTTCGGAAGGAGAGAGCGCGATGGGCAGAAAAACGGTCATATTTTTCGATAAGCTTTTCGACAGGATCGTGATTCTGGCGTCGCTTCTCTTCTTCCTGATCTGCTTCTACGCCATGTATGACGCGGTCATGGTCTACTATAACGCAAACGATACCAGCGTGCTGAAATACAAACCCGACCTGTCCAATCCCGAAGTGCTCCGCGATATTTCCGAAGACGCCATCGCGTGGATCACGGTGGACGATACCAAAATCGATTATCCTGTGATGCAGGGCAGGGACAACAACGAATATCTCAATAAAGACCCGTTCGGCAAGTACTCTCTGTCCGGCAGTATTTTTCTGGACAGCCGCAACAAATACGATTTTTCCGACGATTATTCTCTGCTGTACGGGCACCATATGGAATACGGCGCCATGTTCGGGGCGCTGGATCCGTTTAAAGACGAAGATTACTTTGCCTCTCACCGTACGGGGCAACTGATTACCGTGGGCGGAAAAAAGTACGATATCCGTTTTTTTGCCGCCGCCATGGTGCTGGCTACAGACCCCCTCGTGTTCGATCCGGCACATACGACGCCGGACAGACTGATGAAAAAGCTGGCCGGGTCCGCGATGATCTACGAGCCACCCGAAACGGAAAGCGGTCTGAAGCTGATCGCGCTCTCCACCTGTCAATCCGCCGACACCATCGACCGGATGGTATTGTTCGGCGTGATGGAAGAAATCAACTGAGGAGACAGTTTTTTCATGCGTAAATGCCTTACCGGGAGCCTTCTTCTGCTCCTGTTGCTGTTCCGAATCCCCATATCCGCGTTTGCGGCAGAAGCCGCAGGCGTTGATATTCCCGTCGTGATCGACGGCGGCGGAACGGCATATATGATCCCGGAAGTCAACAGTCCGCTGCCGACGGAAAACACCCTGCGTGTGGATAACGGCAGGACCGGACATTTTTATATTAATTTCACCGAGACCGGCGAATACCACTATACCATCTCGTCCGCGTCTTCCCGCACGGAGGGGAGCGCCATGTCAGACGAGTCTTTCCGTCTGACGGTGACCGTTATGGAAAAGAAAGACGGCGCTCTTTCCGCGGCCGCCGTGATCGACAACAATCAGACCGCAGAAAAAACGGATCTGGTGCGGTTCCGGAAGATCCCGGCGCCTCCTTCACAGCCGAATTCCGAGACGCCTCCTTCCGAACCGTCTTCCGGGACGACTCCCTCCGAACCGTCTTCCGGGACGACTCCCTCCGGACCGTCTTCCGGGACGGCTCCCTCCGGACCGTCTTCCGGGACGGCTCCCTCCGGACCGTCGGCGACGTCCCCATCATCCGGTACCCCGAAAACCGGCGATGAATCCCATCTCACACGCTACCTGCTGCTTTCCGTCGCTGCTTCTGCCGGTCTGTTCGGTCTGGCGCTGCTGTATACGGTAAACACCAACAAACTGGTCAGAGAAGAGCGGCTATGAATCTTCGAAGAGGAAAAAATGATCTTGTGCTGACGGAAGGACTGGAGATCGCTCAAGCCCGTACGCCGGCGAAAAAAACAGGGAAACACGCGCATTCCGGCACGGTTGGCCTCGTTCTGGTCGCAGTTGCCGTCGCCATGCTGATCGCCTCCTTCCTTTTTCCTGTTCTGATGATCTCAGGGGACAGTATGGAGCCCGGATTGAACGACGGTGATTTCGTCCTGCTGATAAAAACGCGTCACGTGGACTCCGGCGACCTGATCTGTTTCAGATGGAACGGCAAAACTCTGCTCAAACGCGTCGTCGGGCGTCCGGGCGACTGGATCATGATGGACAGAACGGGAAGGGTCTATGTCAACGGCGCGCTTCTTGACGAGCCTTACGTGGAGGAATTCGGATTCGGCGAAAACAACGACCTTACCTATCCGTTTCAGGTGCCGGAGGGCAGCTGTTTCGTGATCGGCGATAACCGTCCCGTCTCGATGGATTCAAGGAATATCCTCGTCGGCTGCGTCAGATACGATCAGATCATCGGCAAGGTCGTCATAAAACTGCGGCATAAAAACTGAAACAGCGCCGCGCGAAAAAATCCCGACGGATCATTCCGCATATAAGCGCTTCCCGATAAAGCGCATATAATTAGAAGCATTTCATCAAAAAGTGAGTTTATAATCAGATGGCAGAATCTTTATTTGATTGGCTTCGAAAATTGAATAAAGATAAAAAAATCAGGCGAACGGCAATAACGGTTCTGTGCCTGGTTTTGGTTGCCGTGTCCCTGTTCGTGCTCCGGCAGAAGAAAACGACCGGCGACGCCATGACCGAAATGGCGATTTGCGGGATCCCGGAACATACGCATAACGAAAGCTGCGTTGACGAACGGATCACGATCTGCGGCGACGACGAACATGTTCCTGACGATGATCGCCATGAAAACGTATGGTCGTGCGGAATGGAAGAGCATGTCCATACGTCGGAGTGTTTCCCCGATCCCACTGCGGACACGGAATCGCCGGAAATCTGGGAAGCGGCTCTGCCGAAGCTTTCCGGTCATCCCGTATCGGATATCGTCAGGATCGCCGAATCGCAGGAAGGATATACCGAAAGCGCGCGCAACGTTGAAGTGACGGAACGCGGCGACGGCAGTTATGAAATGCACGGTTACACGAGGTACGGCGCCTTCGTCGGCCTCCCGTATTGCGACAACTGGTCGGCGGCTTTCGCGTCATTCTGCCTGCATTATTCCGGAATGGAGGAAAACGGCGCGATCCGTGATACGGAATGCGGAGAGATGCAGCGGCGATGGGAAGACGCGGGCGTCTTTTCGGGAACAGACGCTCACAGCGCGCAGCCGGGCGATCTCGTATTCTTTGATCGTGACGGAAACGGCATTGCCGACAGCGTCGGGATCGTGACGAATGCCGGCGCGGCGTATATCGAGGCAATAGAAGGAAACTCAAACGAGAAGGTCGAAAAGAACAGGATATCGCTTTCCGACGGGACGATCCTCGGATACGGAGCGCCTGCCCTCAGCGGAACGCCGGACGTCGTCGATGAAAGGCCCGGCACTACCGAAGAAACGCCCGTTACTGCAGAAGACCGTTCCTGCCGAAGACCCGTCCGGCGCCGCTTCCGGTGATACGTCGGCGTACGCGTGGCTGACCGTCAGCCGGAAGATGCTCAAAAAAGGGAGCAAAGGAGCCTCCGGACCGCTGAGATCGGGCGAGGTCGGCGATACGGCGCTCGACAGTTATATTACGGGTATTACCGGTTCGGGAACGACCAAGGTCGAAGAGAATCTATATCAGACGACGCTGGAGCTCCGTTTCAAGATCGATACGGAGTGCATTGACGCGGTAACGAGCGGAGGCTACAAGTTCGTATATGATCTCCCGGATGAACTGATCATTCCCGAGGAGCTTATCAACGGCGGCCCGTACTATGCTTATCTGCTGGACAGGTATCCGGAGCTTGAAGTGGCGTTCACTTACGAATTCATTCCCACGGGCGACGGACATTGCAGGATCGAGATCGTTTATGATGATGATTTCGTGCAGGATGCGCTTGACAGCGGGACCGAGCAGATTAATAACATTCTGCGCTGCAGATGTTTTATCCGGTCGACCGGCGACGCCGGTGAGGACGGCCTGAACGTCAACTTTACCGACGGCCAGTCGCTGTATATCCCGCCGGATGATATCAACGAGAACTATGATATCACTGCGCAGAAAACAGGATCTTACACTGCCGACGGCAAACTTCACTATGAGGTCACGATCAGCTCTGTCAACGGAACGCCGTCCGATATAGACTTTATGGATACCTTTACGTATTCAGGCGGCGGATCGGTCATTCCTCCGACGGAGATCTCGGTCGTCAGACACAATGCGGACGGGACCATCGAGGTCTCAAGCATCCCCACGCAGGGACATATCGACGCCATTACGCAAAGCATCTATGAGGTTACGCTCAATCTGCCCCAGCTTGACGAGAACGAGTATTACACGCTTTCATATGAGTATGGTGTGACAGACCTGCCGGATGCAGACGCGGCTGTTTCGGCATATAATACGGCCGAAGCCACCTCGAGCGACAACCATGATTCAACGTCGGATTATTCGGACTATTTCATTTACAAGCAGCAGCCCAAAAAGGTCGGGAAGGACGGCAGACCTTACGGCGAATACGTTCAGTGGATCATTTCCGTCAACGACCGCGGAGGCGATATCGCCGGCAAAGTCATTTATGACGACAGCTTTGCGGATGCGCGGAATGAAACGATCAACGGCACCAACGGCGTTGTGGTGCAGAAGGGATGGCAGGAAGCGACCCCCGGCGTCGATTACGAGTATGTATACGACGGCAGCGGCAATATCATCGGCGTTCGCTTTTTGCCGGACGACGGCAGCGCGCCCAACAACAATAACTATCATATCACCTACTACACGCATCCCGACGTCGCGTACGGCGAGACCGCGATCGTGCATAACGACGCGGAATTCGACGGCGACACCGCTTCTTACGACGTCGTTGTCATCGGCGGCGATATTGATAAAACGGCAGACGGAGACCAAAGCCTCGGAAACGACCTGCACGGCATGAACTGGACCGTCAGCGTCGAGATCCCCGTCGGCGGCATTCCGTCTGGCACGACCTTCTCCGACACGCTGAGCCCCGAGGGGCATTATATGACGCAGGCGCAGTATGACGCGCTCGCTGCGGCGCTTCAGACCGCCTGGGGTGCGAACAATGTGACCGTCGCGCCGGTTTATACCGGAGACGATATTACGGGTTATACCTTCACGGTCGGCGCCGCAGGAAACGGATATCTGATGGACGACGGGCTTGTGGAAAAGATCACCTGGCAGTACCAGACCACCGGCGATATGAGCGGCAAAGTCACGGAATCGTTCATCAATACGTTTTCGGACGGCGAAAAGACGCTCCCGGTGAACAATACCATCAGCCCGAACGTCAAGAAGCTGAACGTCAGAAAAATCAGCGACTGGCAGACGGTCTTTTCCGAGGAGCCAAATCCGATCTCACTTGATTATGAAGATGAAGACAAAACCTTCGTCTGGATCGCGCAGGTCACGCCGACGCCCGGTCTGCAGCAGTACCGCGTCATCGATACGCTTCCGGAAGGCGTTGAACTGATCGGCGTCAAAGTGATCCCCACGCCTTTGACCGCGTATAATTACGGGATGAACGACTATCCGTATAACTTGTTGACGATCGCCGCCGACGGTACGATCTCCGGAGAGATCGGCCAGCTCTGGCTCAGCAAGACGATCGCGTCCGGTCAGCTCTCGACCTCCGCCGACGGCAGACAGGTGGTCGACGTTACGCTGACGGCCAACTCCTCAAATTCCGATCTGTTCGGCAATACGTTCTACGTGATCTATTACTGCCAGCTTGCCGAGGAAGCGTGGCCTAAGAACGGCACGGTGCATCTTGAGCTCAACAACACGGTCAGCGTTGAGGCGGACGGCGACGATTACGGCGAGGCAGACAACGAAATCATTGTCGACGCGACCAATAAGGAAGATATCGTCAGTAAAGCGGGCTCCTGGGATAAGAATACCCATATGATCACCTATACGGTGGATATCAACCCGTCTGCCGAAAACCTTCTGACGAGTTCCGGCGGTATGGTCGATCCCGAATGGCTGACGTTTACCGACGTGCTCACGTATACGGCAAAACAGGGAACGGGTACGGGAGAGGCCGTCCTCAGTCTGAACTCCGTCATTCTTGAAAAAGAGGAAAACGGCGTTTGGACCCAACTGTCAAATATCCAGTGGACCGCCCATACCGAAAACGATTCCGTTGATCCCGCCACAAAGAATGCGTTCATCGAGATGAGAGTTCCCGACGAAACGCATCTGCGGCTGACATACAGCTACCATATCAACAGCTCGATGTCGGAGGGGATCACGCTTGCAAACTCCGCTACGCTGGAGGGCCACGGGGACGAGTCCGGAGACGACAACAACCATATCGAAGCCGAGGACTTCGACACGTCCGGCGAATCCACGTTCGAGGAATTCTGCCTGATAAAAATCGATCAGGAAAACGGAACGCCTCTGTCCGGCGCCGTCTTCACCGTGTATGCCTGGGACGCCATTAACAGGGAATGGACGGCGACCGCCAAATCATATACGACGGACTCCGCAGGAAAGATCATTATCAAAGTGATCGATAAATACGATGACAACACAAGAATATACCAGAAGGACACGGCCTATTGTATTATGGAGACCGCTGCGCCTGCGGGATATATGCTTCCGGAAAATCCCCGGCCGTTCTATTTCTGGTTCAGTGAGGATGAACCCGCTCCGCCCGAATGCCCGGATGACTTCATGCTGACCGCCGCCGACATTTCAACGTCCAGCTTCAGGATCGAAGCGGAAAACCAGTGTATTCCCGATGACGTTCCGAATACGGGCGTCTTTGGCGTCAATCTGCTTTCTTCGTCCGCTGCCCTGCTTGCCGCAGGCGTCGGTATCGTTCTTCTCTCGTTGAAGGTCGTGAAAAAGAAGAAGACCTACGGGCAGTAAGCCTTAAACTTCCGTTATATCGGGATCAGAACGACCCTGCTTTGCAGAACGATCTGCGAAGCAGGGTTGATTTTACGTTTACAGGCATCGTGCTGCCGGTTTTTGCACCGACTGATCCTTCGGCAAGTACCGATTCATTCACGCCTGAAGATTTGTCACGCAGCCGGCCTGCATCTATCCCGTCCCTTCGCCTGAACCTCCCTTGAAGGGGGGCAGCCTTCCCGATCGAAGCTTCTTCTTCGGCTGCGTCGCCGGGCAGGCACGGGCGGTCAAACCCGGCGCGGACGACAAAAATGATTGTGTCGGCAGACGCATTACCTCCTGACAGTCGATTCCGGCCGGAAGGTCATGCGTCTGCCGACAGTTTTGTGTATTGCTGCAGAGGGGAAAAAGAAAAATCCCTCGATATATCAAGGGATTTCGATGTGGCGGATATTGATAACGGACTTGGATTTATCGGTTTTCATCCTTCAGGTATTTTTTATTCAAATATGCATATCCCTCATGGGTTGTTGTAAAAAGGAGCAACTCTCCGTTATTGTCTGAAAACGCTATATCATCAAATCCGAAATCTGTCTTTTTTACACGATATGGTTTCTCAGATAAAACTATGAAGAAGGATTCGAAAGAACTTAAGTAATCAAAGAACTCCCGCTTTTTCAGAAAAGTGTAACGAACTGCCGCTCTGCCCGGTGCGATCGTTCCAAACCATTTACAGACGATCTCTTGTTTTTCGAGAGTCATCATTTCTTTTGCCTTATTGACAATTGGATCTTTTTTATCTTCACCGTCAATTTGAACAATGATTATTTTTGCCGTATCGTTCCGTATGGTGTTTAGTATATCGAGATATTGTGAACGACTTTTTAATGTGATACTATCGCAATTATCTTCCAACGAATAATCACCGGCTTTCCTCATCGCGTTAGACCGGGACAGCGGACTCGTACATACGGTGGAAGCCACGCCGGCAAACGTCCATGACGTGAATATGACGTCAAAATTGCTGCACGGAGAAGAGGAAACTGTACACGGAGACAGCGGCTATATCGGCGCTGAAAAGCGTGAAGATGCAATCGTCCGAAACAAACAGGGAAAGAAAATTCGCTATGAAATCAATCGTCGTCCGAATCAGATCAAGAAACTAAGCAAAAGCGGTCAATACAAGGCTAAGAAACGGGAACATGCAAAATCATCTGTTCGCTCCAAGGTAGAGCATGTCTTTGGAGTTGTGAAGGGACTTCTGAAATTCAAAAAGACCCGATACCGAGGTCTGCGAAAACAGACCGCAAAATTCAATATCATGTTCGCGCTTGCGAATCTGATTCTCGCTGACAGACCCAGTCTGACAACCTGATTCATCATGCCGCGCGAAATGAAATTCAGGTGTTTTCTACAAATTTTCAACAATATGGGCATTGCCCAATTATTTGTTGACATTTGTGCGGTGTTGCCTTAGATTTGATGAAATGCATCAATAAGCAGTCAAGTGACCGGTAGGAATGCTTTAGGGTTTATTTAGTTCTTGTATTACAGAATGCTAAAACGAATTATTTCTCATATGGTTTAATCAAAATAAGAATACTGGAATACGTCAAAAGGAACTGTTGTTGTTGGACGGGGAGCCGATTTCGTGACATGCTGTACTAAACGGAGACGAACAAGAATAACCTTTGGGAATAACGCGTTCAAACGGATGTTCCGCATCGTGATGACTGAGACGGGCATCAATCGGAACGACCACCATATAAGTCGAAATATCTTTATTATAACTGCAGCGAGCACCCTTTAGTGCGGAAGCATTGCTCTGCATTCAACACATAATCGACATAACGCTTCTCGATCTCTTTTTACACAGTGATATTCTGACGATTTCTTCTTTTTTTTGCAAACCAATGATTTTACCAAATTAATGCTTTGAAAATTAATAAATATTGTATAAAAGAGTTGATTTATTAATTGTTTTGTGATAAATTAGTAATACAACTCAGTTTATGGGGTTTGGGGGCGGATGTTTTGAAAGCGTATTTCAAGGAACGGAACCCTGAACAGATGCAGTCCCGTTGAGTTTTTATCATTATGCTTAACAATTCAATGCATGTGGTGGTAAATAATATGGAAATGATTAGTATTTCTATGGATCGGGAATTTGAAACATATTATAATAAGTATTATTTGACTGTCTATGGTTATTTTGTCAAAAAAATACATATGGTGGAAGAAGCGGAAGATCTGACAATGGATGTGTTCCTGAAATGCTGGAACAAGTTTTCCGAGTTCGATAAGAATAAAGCATCTTTTGGCACATGGCTTTTCGTTATTGCGAATAACAGATTGAAGAACTACTATCGGGACAGAAAAGACATCATCGTCGCTGATGATACGACGTTAAAGTTGATTGCTGAGGAGGGGTCGGAAGATGAATTGCTTGACGTAGAATATTATCACTCCATGAGACGGTATATCGCGAAAGCGTTGGAACTATTGCCTGAGTCGCAGCGTCAGGTGATTGTCTTGAAGTATTATAAAGGCCTCAACGCAAATGAAATCGCTGAGCGATTGGAATTATCCCCTGGGAATGTACGCGTGCTTCTGTCAAGGGGCATTGCAAGAATGCGAAAAGATTTTGAAATAAACAATATTGAATGGGAGAAATAATTATGGCTGATCTTTACAGGAAATCATCGTTGGAGAAATTGTCCAATCCGGAACAGCTTGACAGGGCGATTACTATTTCGTCGCCGATGTCATGGCTTGCTCTTATTGGCGTCGGACTGATTATAGCGGCAACTGTCGTCTGGTCTGTTTTTGGGTCGCTGCCGACCACAGTAAATGTCGAAGGCCTTGTTGTTTCTCCTGCAAGTGTTGGTGCGCAGTTTTCGGAACAAGCCGGAGTTGTAAAAAAAGTATGCGTAAAGCTTGGAGACGAATTGAATGTTGGCACAGCTATTGCCGTCGTCCGTTTGAGCAGCGGCAAGGACTATACAATCAAATCAACCGTAGAGGGAAGAGTTTCTGAGATCCTTGTCTCTGTCGACGGGGTTAAAGAAGCTGCGATGGTTTTCCCAGGAACCGAGATAATTCGGTATACGCCAAAGACCAACGGAAATCAGGTTGTGGTTTGTTATGTCCCGCTTGCGGAAGCGCAACAATACCGAGAAGGAATGGAGGTTTTTGTTTCTTTGGCATCTGCAGCCTCTCAGAATTACGGGCATATGAGCGCCAAAGTGATTGGCGTTGGGGATTATCCTGTTTCTGCGCAGAATCTTGCCTTTGTGGGGGGAACGGATGAGAATTCTCTTGCAGGTCAGTTAATGGCCAAGGGTCCTATTGTGTCGTTGATTTGTGAATTGGAGCCAGACAGCTCAACTGCAAGCGGATATAAATGGTCCGGTAAAAAAGGGGAATCACTGAAAGTGAAAAATGGTTCGTTGGTTTCCGCTCAGATCGTCACCGAGAGAGTCGCACCGATCACAAAGCTGATCTCCGGTCTGAAGGATAAAATGGAGGGGAACAAATGAGTCACTACACAAAAACCCCGACGATCTATCAGATGGAGGCAACTGAGTGCGGCGCAGCTTCGCTTTCTATGGTTTTTGCCTATTTTGGGAAACACCTTCCTTTGGAGCAGATGCGTATCGAAACCGGAGTTTCCAGAGATGGCTGCAACGCCGGAAATATTATGAGAGCCGCCAAGCGCTTCGGTTTTGAATGTCATGGTTATCGTAAAGAACCGGACGGGCTGAGAGAGCTGCAGCCGCCTTGTATTATTCATTGGAATTTTAATCATTTTGTTGTATTTGAAGGCTTCAAAGGCAAATACGCTTATATTAATGACCCCGCCATGGGTCGACGCAAGCTGACAAAGGAAGAGCTGGATGATTCCTTTACCGGCATCGTTTTGACGTTTGCTCCCACAGAGAGTTTTACAAAGGAAAAGAAGAAAAACACGCTTTTAAAGTTCGTTCGGTCCCGGATATCCGGTCAGTACGGCGTTTTGATTAAACTTATCGTCGTTGGCCTTCTTTTGGTGTTCCCCGGGCTTCTGTTTCCTGTGCTGTCGCAGGTTTTTATGGACGACGTTCTTGTAAAAGGTAATACAGAATGGTTCACAAAGCTGATCCTGTTTATGTTTGCATCCGTTTTGATGCAGGTATGCCTTACTATATATCGGAACAAGGTCTTGGTGAAACTCCAAAAAAAGATGGTGTTGTTATCTGCGAGAGAGTTTCTTTCCAATATGTTCCGGCTTCCGATCAGTTTTTTTGACCAGCGATATGTCGGCGATCTTTCCGGCAGGGTGACAAACAATGCGAGTGTCAGTGATTTTCTCGCGGGTGATTTGGCTGAGACGGCATTGAATATTTTTGTCGTTATTTTTTATCTTGTTCTTCTTGTTGTCTACAATCCGATTCTGACAGCGATTGCTGTTTCTACGGTTGTTGTTAACGTGATCGTCGTCAAGGTGACGTCAGATATGATTTCCAATACATCGATCAAGCTGCAGCAGGATTCGGGAAAGCTGGCGGGCGCGGTCTGCGCAGGAATCAGCATCACAAGTACATTAAAAGCTTCCGGCGCGGAGAATGAATATGTCGGCAGAATCCTGGGATATAACGCGAAAACCATTGATGTTGAACAGAAATTAAGCAAATCCCAGCAGATCATCAGCGCCATTCCGGATGCGGTAAAAATGCTGGCGGATATCTTTATTCTGCTCGTCGGCGGGTCTTTTGTAATTGACGGAAAAATGACAATCGGTATGTTGGTAGCGTTTACAACGCTGTTTGGTTCGTTTTCTGATCCGATTGAAAAGCTTGTCGGTTTTGTTAAGAACATTCAGACGACGAAAGCTGACATCAACCGCGTAGAAGATATTTCAAAATATCCGATCGACGAAAAGTTTAATGAAACAACAGACAAAATTGACACAAAAACAAAGCTTGAAGGGACGGTTGAGTTAAAGAATATCGCATTTGGTTACAGCAGATTGAAACCTCCGATCGTTTCCGATTTCAGTTTTAAAATCAACTGCGGCTCTTCTATCGCTTTTGTCGGATCCTCGGGTTGCGGTAAATCAACGGTTTCTAAGATCGTCAGCGGCCTATATCAGCCGTGGGAAGGAGATTTGTTGTTTGATGGAATGCCTGCAGAAAATATTCCAAACGAAGTGATGAACGCAAGCGTATCGACCGTCAGTCAGAATATCACATTGTTCTCCGGTACGGTTCGGGATAATCTGACGATGTGGAATGATAAGATCTCTGAATCGGATATGCTTGCCGCCGCAAAAGACGCATGCATTCATGACATAATTTCACAAAAACCGGGCGCATATGACTTCATGCTGTCAGAAGGGGCGACGAATCTTTCTGGTGGGCAGCGGCAACGCCTGGAAATTGCGCGGGCATTGGTGACGAATCCCACTGTGTTGATTATGGACGAAGCAACCAGCGCGCTTGACCCTGTTGTTGAAAAACAGATTATGGATAATATTAAACGCAGAGGTTGTACTTGTGTGATCGTCGCGCACCGTTTAAGTGCGATCCGCGACTGTGATCAGATTATCGTAATGGCAAAAGGTAAGATCGTCCAGCGGGGTACGCATGATGAGCTTGCAAACGTGGACGGGCATTATAAACAATTCATTCAGAATCTTTGATCGGAGGTATTTCTTATGGCTGTAGAAAAAAATATCTCCCTTAAAGGTGGAGACTATTACATAACAAACAGCAATACAGACGCATACAGAATCAAGGCCGGAACCATACTCGTGTACATAGTGCCGGTGCGCAATAAGGTGATCGGTCGGCGCTCCTTTGTGTATGAAGCGCAGGAAAACGAAGTGCTGCCGGGCTTTGCATACCGCGATATGGATTACTGCGAATGGAACCTGTGTTTTGTCGCCCTTGATTCTGCAGCGCTGGAAATAATTGAAAACGGCAGTACAAAAATCCTGAAAGAGAAATTCGCAAAAAAAGCACATATTACAAACTATCAGACAGAAGGTTTTAATGAAGGTCTTGTAGATCAGTACCGTCGGAATATTGTTACGGAAGATGGCTTTATCCGACGGAGTCAGCAGGCGCGGATATCGACTTCTGAAGATATTTTGCAGTTGATCTACGGCGTGTTTCAAAAGAAGAAGTTTATTAATGCTGTCGGCCAGACAGATAATCGTCTGTATGATAGCGTTGCCGTCATCTGTAATAAGTGTCATATCTCCATCTCTGGGATTGATAAGATCAAGGAGGGCTGCGGCAACGACTTTGAGTTGTCGGATATTGCCCGTATTTCGCATTTCGCATACCGTGAGGTTATCCTGACCGACGGTTGGCATAAAAGAGACTCCGGCGCTTTCCTTGTTTTTGATGAGCGCAAAAGACCTCTTGCCTGTCTGCCGAAGGGGCGGGAGAGTTACGTGTTGTTTGATCCGTCCGATAATTCGACGGTCCCGGTTTCAAAAAAGGTTGCTGCGTCAATTTCCGCGAAAGCATTTATGCTTTATCGGCCGCTTCCTTCTGCGAAAATTAGCAAAAAGGATATTGTGTCTTTTTGTCGCGGAAGTGTTAACGTCAGGGATTTTGTCGGCTTGACGGTTTTGGCGGTTATTACCTCCCTGATCGGGCTTCTTACGCCGACGATCAGTCAGCAGCTGTATGATAAGTATATCCCGATGGGAGCAAAAACAATCCTGTTCCAGTTCGGATGCATGATGGCTGCGTTTATGATCTCGAATATTATGTTTTCAATTGTGAAAAACATTGTGAACTTCCGCCTGACAAGCAAAATGGCCTACGACACACAGGGTGCGATCTACGACCGGTTGTTTAATCTGCCGGAAAGCTTCTTCCGAAAATATGAGTCTGCTGATCTTGCCCAGAGAGTGATGGGCGCAGGCGGCTTGGTCAATACGGTTGCAGGCGCTGTCATTTCTATCGCGATCGCTTTGGTTTTCGTTGTGATCTATCTTGTTCGGATGGCGTCGTATTCCGGCGCCCTGACGGGGATCGGGATCGTGATGGTCTTGGTATATTCCGCAATATACTTTCTTTTGTCCGCGAGAGCTCTAAAATATGAGCAGAAGAAGATTGAGCTGGACGGTAAAACAAATTCCGTCATGTATCAGTTCCTGAACGGTATTTCCAAGATCCGTATCGCAGGCGTTGAAGACCGGGCGTTATATGAGTATATGAAACCGTATATTCAACTCAGGGAACATAACGCGAAGAAAAAAAATATCTTGGGATACAGTGCGATCCTTGCGGCGTCGGCCAACAGTATCTTCTCGATTATTCTTTATATTGTTATTATTAAAGGAAATCGAGATATCAGCCTCGGCTCCTTTATCGCGTTCAATACCGTGTTCGGTTCCTTTACGGCATATTTCCTGCAGATTGTCGAAAGTCTGATCTCTGTGAAAAATACGAAACCGGCAAGAAAGCGTCTGCAGCCCTTGTTTGACGCGAAACCGGAGCTTGACGACGCAAAGGAACTGCCCGGAGATCTGTCCGGCGGCATTGAGATCAACAACGTTACGTTTGCCTATGCGCCGGATGCGCCGAATGTGCTGAACGGGCTTTCACTCAATATTCGGCCCGGAGAGTATGTCGGTCTCGTCGGCACATCCGGGTGCGGTAAATCCACGCTGCTGAAGCTGCTGCTCGGCTTTGAGGTCCCGACCTCTGGAAAAATCTACTACGACAATAAAGATATCGAGAGTCTGGATAAGCGTGAGCTGCGCAAAAAAATGGGCGTTGTTCTTCAGGACGGAAAACTGATTTCCGGCAGCATTTTTGAGAACATTACCATTACCGCTCCAAAAGCGAAACTTGCAGACGTCCAGAAGGTTGTCAAAGCGGTCGGGCTTGAAAATGATATCAATGATATGCCAATGGGACTGCATACGGTTCTCAGCGAGGATTGCGGCACGATTTCCGGCGGTCAGCAGCAGCGGATTCTAATTGCGAGAGCGATCATCGGAAATCCTAAAATTGTCTTTTTCGATGAGGCGACCAGCGCTTTGGATAACGTAACGCAGAGCATGGTTTGCGAGACCATTGAGGCGATGGATTCCACCAGAATCGTGATTGCGCATCGTCTGAGCACCATCATAAAGTGTGACAGAATTATTGTCCTTGACGCGGGTAAGGTGGCAGAGCAGGGGACGTATGAGGAGCTCATGGCGAACAAAGGCCTGTTCTATACTTTAGCCAGCCGTCAGATGGCGTAACGGACGGATCAACTGCGCCCATTATCATTTATTTATTGTGTGAGGTATATCATGGCAAAACTGAGCAGCATGAACCTTGAGGTGACCACCGCGTGCCCTTTTCGCTGTCCCCAGTGCTATTGCAGCATGGAGAATGTGAAACACCTTGACCCGGAAACGGCAAAGAAAAGGCTTGCGGAAGCTGCGGCGCTTGAGCTGCAGAGTCTTTCCGTCAGCGGCGGCGAAACCATGTGCTATCCGCATCTGCTTGAGGTGATCTCTTTTGCGAAGAGTTGCGGGATTCCCGGTGTACACGCCGCGTTTTCCGGTTGGGGCTTTACCAAAGAGAAAGTTGAAGAAATGCTTGCCGCGGGGCTGGATTCCATCAGCATTTCCTTGAACGGCAGCACAGAGACCGTCAATCGGCAGACCCGTCAGGGGTATGATGATGCGATCAACGCGCTGAAGCTCCTGAAAGAAATGGGCTATGAGCATACGACCGTCAACTGGGTAATGCATTCCAATAACGTGGATGATTTCGATGCGCTCGTGCAGCTATGCGAGGAGTTCAACGTTGAGATGATCGACGTGATCTCGTTTAAACCGGACGCGAAAGCGCAGCTGAAAAGCGTGCCGTCCCGGGAACAGCTGCAGACGGTTGCCGGAAAGATCAAGAACCAGTCCGGCAACGTCCGGATCGCAGTGGAAAAATGTTATTCGCAGATGATTGCGTTGGTTGCCGATACAAAGCTGTTCGGCAATATGAACCGCGGGAAATACCGCGGCTGTATTGCCGGCTATGAGTGCCTCAGCGTGAATGTGGACGGCTCGTTTTCGCCCTGCCGCCATATCCATTATCGGGAGAATTATGATTCAATTGAGGCCTATCTTACTCAGTCTCCGGTCATGCGGGAGCTTGCCGCCTGCGATGAATCGAAAGCGGAAGAGCCGTGCCGCAGCTGCCGGTTCCTGATGAACTGCAGACCCTGTATTTCGATCAATACGGAAATCGACGACAGGATCGCGTTTAAAAATGCGTATTGTCACGTCAACGGTTAATTAAAATGGAAGAACATATTCTGATTCAGTTGTCCCGGCGGTATCCCCAGCTGCTGTTTCCTTTAAGTTATGATACAAAGAATTCAGAGGCGTATCGGTGCGCGGTGCGCCGCGGGGAACCCTTTGCCGGAACGCCCGACTTTTCCTTTTCTCCGAAGGACCGGTGGATGCGTGTGGACACGCCGGCAGGTTGTGCGGAGATTCTGCTGCTGGAAGAACGAAAGGATTTTGAACATTGCGTCCGCGCGCTGGCTTATCAGTGTGAGCCGCGGGAGATCCCTTCCTCGATGGGTGCAACTACGATCAGCGGCCTGATCAATTGGGAAAAGATCCACGGTTATCTTGACGAATACGAGGCAAACGGCGGGAAGAACAGGGATTTTGCGTTCCGGATCTTTACCGCGGACAGAAAGAATTACACAGACCGGATCATTTTGTTGAGCTCCGGCTGGTACAGCGCCGTCGAGCCCCGGACTGTCGGGCTGTCAGATGAGGAATGGACGGAAAAATCCGTTACGATCCGGCAGTATCATGAGCTGACGCATTTTATATGCAGAACGCTGTATCCGGAGAATATTGACGCGGTCCGGGACGAGATTTTTGCGGATATGATCGGCATTTTCGCTGCGTTCGGCAGGTACGACGTATCTTTGGCAAAGGTGTTCCTCGGCATCGAGGGCGAGCAATACCGAAAGGGCGGCAGACTCGAAAACTACCTGGAATCTGCGGACCCGAATGATTTTATCGCGAAAGCCGTCCGGCTGATTGACTGGCTTGCGCAGAAATCTGAGCCTTACCGGGGCGACGTCTTCGGGCTGCTGCTTGAGCTGTTCGGGATGCCCGAGCTGAAAGACCTTCGAATGACGTAACGGCTGCCCGGCAGAAGGGTACCGGGAGGAAAAGAAAAGGAAGCATCGGCTCCGCTGTCGATGGCAGGAATTCAATTTTTGTAAAATTTTGTAACGAAGAATTTTGTTTTGTTTATAAATGAAGGAACAGGAACAAAGAGGAGGTGAAACGGTATGACGCAGGCAAGAATCAATGCGATTGCCGAGGTCCTGAACGCGGATGAGGAACGCGCGAAGAAGCTGGTGGAGATGGAGCCTGCCGCGGCGGCGGAAGCGCTGAAGGCCGAAGGCTATGACTTTACCGCGGACGAGCTGATCGAGTTCGGCGAGATCGTTGCGAAGGCAAATCAGGCCGGTGAGCTTGATGAGAGCAAGCTTGACAATGTCGCGGGTGGAGTAATTGCTGCTGGCGTTGCTATTGCCGCTGGCCTTGCAGGCTATTGGTTGGCACGTAGATGGTAATGTGTTTGAGACATTATAATAAGTGCTTCAAGAATGTAATTATATTGATAACGGAGGAAAAACAAATGACAAAAGAAAGAATTCAGGCAATCGCAGATGTGTTGAGTGCTGACGAAGAGCAGAGAAAAGCGCTTCTTGACATGACCCCGACTGATGCTGCAGAAACCCTTAAGTCTAAGGGGTATGATTTTACCGCTGACGAGCTTAGTGAGTTCGGTAAAATGGTCGTAGAAGCAACAGGAAGCGGAGAACTTGATGCAGATAAACTGGATGTAGTAGCGGGTGGTTCCGTATCGATTGGCGTGTTACTTGGTGTAACTTTTGCCACTAAGGTTGCTTACGATGTCGGCAAGGCTATCGGCAATAGAGTCTGGTAATAGAGAGGAAGGTGTGTTTTATGCTTACAGAAGAAAGAGGAAAGAAATTAGCTGATTATCTTTCCAGTGATACTGACCGTGCGAACCGCCTTTTGGCTTTGTCTCCAGAGGAAGCGCTCAAAATTATTAATGCTGATGGTTATGATTTTACAGAGGCAGAATTAATCGAATTCGGTGACATTTTGGCTTCGGTTTCCGATAAAAAGGAGCTTTCTGAAGATGAACTCTCTGATGTGGCAGGTGGATTGGGTGTTGTTGCGACTTATGCTATTGCAATTGGTATAGCTACTGCTTGTGGATATGGTGTCGGTCGTCTCGGCAAGTGGTGATTAACCAGAAGGAACAGACAATGGCTAAGAGCTGGCTTTATAAATATGGCGACGATATAATTCAAGTCGTTAATAAAAACTTCGACGGATCAGAATTATATGTCAATGATACACTCTGTGACAAAAATACAGGAGTTTCCATTAGAGATCGTTTGGTCGCAAACTTGAAGGGTGGAGAAGTTGTATCTGCAACTCTTGAAGGCACCTTAACCATGAAGTGTTTTCTTACTATAGATGGAACGCCTCAAGAACCGATTGAAGTAAAATAAAATAGTTTTTTGTACAAGTTATGTAAAAACTGGTGTGTAGAACTATGCATCAGTTTTTTATTTGGTATAACAAATTAACATATATTGTGTATAAACATTGTAAGCGTCAAATAAACCGGCGGATTGCGAAAACCGGTAAGGATATGAGATAATAGTCCTAAAACAGCAGCAAGAAACAGAGAGTTGCAGAGAGTATCAGCGAGTATCATCAAGTACCATGGAGCAGCCGAACTTGCCGCAGGAAAGGGATGTAAGAGAATGGAACAGGGACTGCAGAAAATGCGCCGGGGAAGCAATCTGACGATCTGGACGGAGCGGGTGGAAGCCTGTCGGAACAGCGGACTGACGATCCGGCGCTGGTGCGAAGAAAACGGCGTTGCACCCAACACATATTACCGCTGGCAGAAAAAAGTGTACGACGCCGTGTTTCCGGAAGGGGGACAATTCTATGAGGTGCCGGTCTCAAAGCCGTCCGCGGGAATCGCCGTGACCATCGAGATCGGGGGCATTACTGCGAATGTGCGGCATGGGGCGGACGAAGCGACGATCCTTGCGGCGCTGCGGGCGATCAAGTCATGCTGAACGATTTCCTTCATCCCGACAAGGTATACATTGCCTGCGGATATACGGATCTTCGTCGCGGAATAGACGGTCT
>CACYHJ010000013.1 GCA_902774165.1 Oscillospiraceae bacterium | reverse complement strand
CGCCGCCGAGCTTCCCGACGTCAAAGCCGCCGCGAAGGAAGAATTGGAAAACTATAAAAACGCGGCGGATTACCGCGCCGACGGTCAGGCCGCCCTTGCCGCGGCGATCGCGGACGGCGAGGCAGCCATTGACGCCGCAGCGGACCCCGAAGCCGTCGCCGCAGCGCTGAACGCCGCGAAAGCCGCCGTCGACGCCATCAAGACGGACGCCCAATTGGCTGCGGAGGAAGCGGGGGAAACGCCGACGGTCGGCGGAAAGATCCACGGCGAACACTGCTTCTGCTATGATTACGCCGGCGACGGTCTGTTTGTAAATATCGTGCGTTTCATCTGCGCGGTCATGTGCTTTATTCTTTCCGTGCAGACAGCGCTCGGCGTGTGATCCCGTCCGAACCCTGCTTCCCGGCTTATCATAACGCGCATCGTTTTCCCGTGATCCGGTCCGTCTGTCCGGCGCGGGAAAACGCAAAAACGCTGTAAATAAAAAAATTCGACGCAAACGCGGCAGCTCCGAAGGGGCTGCCGCTGTTCTGTAATGGGCCTGAAAAGGCGGAAGACTTTCCCGCTGAAACGGAAAGCATTGCCGATGCGCGAAGAGCGACGAGGGCGAATCTTACAATTATGTAAGATTCGCGTTTTTCGGTATTTTATCTGTTATAATATCTTCAGTTGCGTTCAGGAGGAAAACACCATGCAACACAGAATGAAAAAATCGCTCGCCCTCTTTTTGGCGGTCCTGATGGCCGTGCTTTGCGCGCCGTTGGCGTTCGCCAAGGTCTATGAGGATATGCCCAAAATCACTGCGCCTGAAAAAGAAGGCAGTATTTTCCTCGGCTACTATACCGTGACCTTCAAAAGCTGGGACGGCAATACCGTTTTGAAAGAAGAGACCGTTGCCGAAGGCAGCGACGCGACTCCGCCCGAGATTCCGGCAAGAATTTCGGACGCAGATTATCACTACACCCCCGGAGAATGGACCGGCTACACGAACATCACCGAAGCGGTGACACTTCTCGCGCCCTATATAGCCGAGGAGCATACCTACAGCGGCTATAACTGTTCGGTCTGCGGACGGCTCAAAAGTACCAGCATGGTAGTCATGAATTATTATAAATATTATGTTATTTATTACGGCGATCTTCTTGCTTTCATTGAAGGTTCTGAAGCTGTTTTTGATCAAGCGCTCAGAGATCATGACCTCAGCGGATCTGCTTACACCGACGCCGCCGCCGCGCTGAGAGTGAAAGCAATGCAAGATATGGGCGAACTGCTCATTGAAGATGATTTCTATGCGCTGGGCAAAGACGCCCAATGGCACTCAAACAGATTTAACGAGATAAAATGGGAACTTCAAGCCGGCCTGGATGAAATTGTGAACCTCGGTGTGTTCAGCAAGACTAAGGAAGAGCAAACAAAGGCCGCCGAAGAACTTACGCTGCCCGGCGACAGCACTGCATGTGAAACGCTGATCGCAACGGCGCAGGCCGCGATAGGCGCGCTTGAATATGACAGGAACCAAAGCCTTGACGACAACGTTGCCGCTGTGGAGGCCGTTGTCACAGCACTTGAAGCCGACCTTACCGCGCAGCGCGAAGCCGAAGCACAGGCCGCCGCCGACCAGGCAGCCGCCGACGCGGTGGAAGCGAAGATCGCCGCCATCGGCAAGGTGACTTACACCGCCGCGTGCAAAGCGAAGATCGACGACGCGCAGGCCGCCTTCGACGTCCTGACCGACGCGCAGAAAGCGCTTGTTGAAAACAAAGGCACGCTTGACGCTGCGGCAAAGAAATACGCCGAGCTTGAGGCCGCCGCCCGGACGCCCGACGAACCCACCGAGCCGACTGAACCAGACAAGCCCGCAGGCGGCTCCGGGAAGATCCACGGTGAGAATTGCGTTTGTTACGATATCACCGGCGACAGTCTGTTTGCAAATATCATGCGTTTCATCTGTGCGTTCATGTGCTTTGTTCTTGCCATGCAGACAGCGCTCGGCGTGTGATCCCGTCCGAACCCCTGTTTCCCGGCTTATCATAACGCGCATTGTGTTCCCTTGATCCGGTCCGTCTGTCCGGCGCGGGAAAACGCAAAAACGCTGTAAATAAAAAAATTCGACGCAAACGCGGCAGCTCCGAAGGGGCTGCCGCCGTTCTGTCGCCGCGCCGCAGGCGCGGGCTGAAATAAGACGCTAAAGATGGGTAATCTCAATAAAAAAAGAAAGACATTCCCCGTCTTAACTTGACTTTTATTGGGCGGGTATGCGATAATGAATTGACAGAATTAAGGCAACACCGCACAAATACGAATGCGCGTCTTGCCCCATCTTTGTTGACAACCGTCAGGTTGCCTGCGGAGACTCTGTACAATCTGACGAAAAAATCTACTGCGCAATCCGCACGCCCGAATTGTGCGGTGTTGCCTTAAAAAAGAGAAACGTTATGAATATGCAAGCGCCTGCAGAACAGCATTCGATCCGCCGCGACGCGCCGGCGGTATCAATACGTCATTTTAGCAGGAAGGGGATTTCATTATGAACCGAATCATTTTGGAAAATTGCCCGAATGCAAGAGATCCGGGCGGAATGAAGGGGTCGGACGGAAAGACGATCCGGTCGGGCGTCCTGATCCGTTCCTCGAAGCCGACGGCGCTGACGCGGGAGGACCGCCGGATCCTGACGGAGGATTGCCGCGTCAGGCAGATCATTGACCTGCGGACGGAGCGGGAGGCTGCCGAGGAACCCGACGCCGACCTCGGCTGCGCGTATGATAATATCCCCCTGCGGCCGGACGTGAAGGCAGGCGTAAAATACAGATTCCCGGAGTCGCTGAAGGCGTATTCGCAGAGATTTCCCTCCATGCCTCAGATGTACGTCAATATGCTGACCACGGAGTATTCCCTCGGGCAGCTGCGAAAGATTTTCAAGATCATCTTTGCCGCGGCCCGAAGCGGCGAGTGCGTCCTGTTTCACTGCTCGGAGGGAAAGGACCGGACCGGCATCGTCGCGGCGCTTGCCGAGCTGCTGCTGGGCGTTGACAGAACCGAGATCATGCGGGATTATCTGCTCTCGAACGAGTGCTTCCGGCGGCGCAACCGGTTTTATTCCCGTCTGATCGCCGTCGCCTTTCACGACGCGGAATACGTCAGGGAATTCAGAATGATGTTCGAGGCGCACCCGTCGATGCTGCGCAGTCTTTTTGAAATCGTCGACGGCAGCGGCGGGATCGAAGCGTATTTTATCAATCAGCTGGGATTTACAGAACAGGAGATCGGTTCGTTCCTTGAGATTATGCTCTGTGAAGCGTAACGGGGGAACGGAACAGCCCTTGAAAGGAGACGCGGTATGGAAAAGAAAGTGCTGGGTGAAAAAATCAAGAGTGTTCTCGGCGTGGAAGGGGACGTAAAGCCTTATATAAAACCCATGGCTTCGTATACCTGCGCCAATATCACATTGGGCGGCGCGGGTTATCCCATCGGGATGTACCATCAGCAGTATATGAACTTCGTCGAGGGGCTGCAGACCGACAAGACCGGCCTGCTCAGCATGATCGGCGGCTGCGTGGACGCGGTATCCGACGTGCTGATGGGCCTGATCACCGACCGTACAAGGTCGAAATACGGCAAGCACCGCATCTATGTGCTGATCGGCGCGTTCCCGTTTGTTCTTGCCTATATCATGAAGTGGTATTCCTTCGGCATCTCCGGCCTCGGGGACTGGCGGGCGACCTTCTTCTATTACCTGTTTACTTCGGTATTGTACAGCACGTCCTATACCATGATGAGCGTGCCCCACGTGGCGATGCTGCCCACCATCGAGCCCCACTATTTCCGCCGCACGCAGTATAAGATCGTGGAGTACGCGATGAACTCTGCCGGGCAGGTTTCAAGCTTCATCTTTATGGGCCTGATGCTCGGCGGCTTCAATATGAGCAATCCGTCGCCGGCGGACCGGCAGAAATATATGTTCTGCGGCATCGTGCTGGCGCTCTGGTTTTTCTGGAGCCCGGTGGTGTCGTTCTTCGCCTGCCCGGAGCCCTCGTCGCTGGGGCTGCACGTGGAGCCGGTGGACTGGAAATATTTTTTCCGCGAATACTATTTCGTATTCAAAAACCGCTCCTTCCGGCAGTATTTCCTGATCAGCATGTTCAACTCCTTCCGCGGGAGCTGCTACTCCTACGCGGACCAGTTCTTCATGATCTCCGTGGCGGATAAATACCGGCACTTCAACACGCTGAATATCATTGCGGGCGTTTCGGAATTCAGCGGCTCGCCCGCAAACTACCTGCTGAACCGCTATTTCGGCAAGCGCATTTCCGGCACGCTGTTCACGCCCATCATGGTGCTGGGCCTTGTGCTTTACGCCTTCGTGGGGGAGAAGACCCCCTCCGCGGTGCTGTTCCTCGCCACGATGCTGTATAACTTCGGCTTCTCCGGTCCCGGCTTCGCCGTGGAGACCATCCAGCCCGACATCACGGACGTGGACGAGCTGATCACCGGGCGGCGGCGCGAGGGCGTGATCGCCACGTTCCGCTCGTTCGTCTCGAAGACGGTAAACTCCTTTATGACGGGCATTCTGGGCTTCAGCCTGACGCGCATCTTCGGCTACGACGTAGATCACAAGGAGCCGCAGTTCCAGAGCCCCCGCACCGTGTTCGGCATCCGGCTGATCTTCACGTATCTGCCCATCCTGTTCGGCCTGCTGACCTGGATTCTCGTTAACCGTTTTTCCATGACGAAGACCGACCACGAGGAGATCCAGCGCGTGATCAAGGAAAAACACGAAACCGGCAGGGTGACCATCGACGAGGCGCAGAAGGCGCGGCTCGAACGCATCGCCGGGCAGAAGTGGGAGAATATGTGGATCGGCAGAGAAACGCAGACCGCTTCGTCCGCGGAAGGATCGCGGCAGACCGAAGAATAACGGAATTATGGTAAAAATCCCCCCGCGGAACGTCTGCGGGGGGATTTTTATGAAACGGCTTTTACAGCGTGATCAGAAGGTGTTCGTCCTTGATATCTTTATAAAGCGCGCAGCGGCCGCTGACGTCGCAGACGCGGACGACGTCGTCAAGCCCGCTGTCCGCGGCGATCTGTGCAAGCATATTCGGCAGCGCCGCGAGCTTTTCGGGTGCGAAACGGACGGTTTTTTCGTTGTTGAACACCGCGGTATAAAGAATCTCCGCCTCGACAAGATCCTGAAAGATATGGCTGCCGTAGGAGAGCTCGGGGTTGTAGCCGGCCCGCTGCTCCTCCATTTCGCACACAACATCGAATTCGCTGATATCCGAGAATGTTGTGGGCACGCCCAGCTCCGGCGACGACGTGCCGACTCTGCCCGGAACCATGAGCATCATATGTTTTTCGCTGTTCCGGTAATGCCAGTTGATCCTGCCGATCGTTTTCGCGACGGAATTCTTGTCGCGGTACGGCATGTTGTAATAGGCGACCGGGTCGACGTATACGATGATATCGAGCTTCGTCGTCCTGGGAAAGCCCATGGACGCGTCTTTGCTTTCGAGCAGGATACGTTCCGGCGGGATGTTTTCCGGCACGGCGGCGCCCGATTTTTCCCTGAGCACCTGCAGGGGTCTGCACTGCAGCAGGTTTACGGAATATTCCCCGCTGTCGGAGACGTTGACGGTGAATTCCGTATCGACGGGGTATTCGTACTCGTTCTGGATGCAGTGCAGCATCCTCTGTATCTGCGACATGAGCGTTTTATTGCCGACAAGCCCCTTGCAGGAAATGAACGTCGCGGATACCCTCTGCCCCATGTCGCGCAGTCTGCGTTCCGCGTCGAAATCGTGCTCCAGCAGAATTCTCCGAAGATACGCCGGCAGCTCCGGCTCGATCGTTTTTAACGGGAGCCGCTCCGTTTTGTGCGCGGAGGTATTGATGACCTCGACTCTGCCCTGCGAAAATCTGTGTCTGTCCGCGTCGGTCGAATACGCCGTTTTTTCGGGCGTATCAAGTCCCACAAGGCGCGGGTAGGAGCCCTCCGTCCGGTCGACCGCGGAGGTCCCGAGGCCCATCACAAGCCGCAGCATCCCCGCGGCAGGATCGGCGTCTTTCAGAAAACGGTACGGGCTGTAGGAATAGCCGACGCCCGCCGCGCAAGGCATATAGTAAGCTCCGTAATACGAGCCGGAGACGCGCTGTACCAAAAGAGACATCTGCTCGTCTCGCCGATCGAGACCGCGGCGCTTGCGGTAGTCGAGCGCGGACATACTCATGGTGCTGGCGTAGACCGTTTTGATCGCTTTCTCGAATTCGGCGAGCCGCTCCTCCGCCGTGCCCCGGTTGACGCAGAACACGGATTCGTATTTGCCCGCGAAGGCGTTGCCGAAGCCGTCCTCCAGAATACTGCTTGAGCGGACGATATACGGATCCTGTCCGTAATACTCGATGATGCGGCCCAGCTGTTCGCGCATTTCGGCGGAAAAACTGCCGTTCAGAAGCTGGTTCGCGAACTCGTCGGCAAGCGAAAAATAACCGTCCTCGGTGCGCTGCCGGATGCGCATATCCCAGAACTGATTATCGACGATATAGGTATAGTAAACGTCGGACCCGATGTAGAAGGAGTCGTGAGGCTCGAGGATTTCGTCGATCCCGGGCTCGTTGTTGCGGATGATTGCCCGTGCCAGCAGCATTCCGCAGGCCTTGCCGCCGATCATTCCCGTGCCGATCATATGGTCGCGCACACCGAAATAATCCTCCGGCCGGAAATGCTTTTTGACCATCCGGCGCATTTTTTCGTCGCGGGTCATCATAATATCACACATCTCACCGCACATTCCCGAGATATCCGCGCCGGTTTCATATGTCAGCTTCACTTTTTTAAAGAACCGGTCCCACGAATCCATAAACTGTTCGTCAGCGGAGCGCTGCGCGTTGCCGAGCACCTGATAGAACCGGCTCGATTTCACGCCGTCGAGGATCGGGCGGAACCGGCCGGTATCCGGCTCGTAGGTATGGGGAAGAAACATTGTGTCGGAATTCCGGTTCCACACCTTCTCGGGTCGCACATAGACGTTCTTTCTGCTGTCCGAGTATACGTCGAGAAACAGCTGTGTGGTATCGAGGATTTTATTGATCGCGTGCACCGAGTGCTTGCCCCGGATGATCGGAAAAAACGCCACCGTGTCGAGGATGAACAGAAACGGGCACGTCACCCGGAAAAAGTTGCCCATCATCAGATCGGTCGCCCACATCGTCTGCAGTTCGGAGAGGCAGTCGAAGATATAGAAAGCGTCCCGGCCGGCTTTTTCGATTTCGTTATGGATATCGACGGTGAACGTCTCGAACCGGTGCGACAGGGGAATTGTGATTGTTTTGACCTCCGGGCAGTCCCTGACCAGCGGCTCATGGCTGGCGAAGCGGAAATAGATGATATTTCTTTGATCTGCGATCGCCTGCTGCAGATAGGGTTCCATAAACAACCGGAACTCGGAGAGCTCCGAGACTCTCCACACCACGTTGTCGCCGAGCCGGATATGATCGAGCGCCTCGTCCAGTTCGGGGATGCCCGATTGAATTCTGTCAAACGCCGCCATAATAACACCTCCGGAAGTAAAAAGAGACGCCCCTCATAAGAGGAGCGCCGTTGCTCTGTAGTTCATTATAGCACGCGCGATTCCGTATGTCAAGCTTTTGCCCGCGCGGAACGTTTTTTTACAAGATACAGCACAAGGCAGAAAAGGATCAGCAGGATCGTGACGTACATCAGCACGGTCTTTGCGGTCGTGGCGGCGCTTGCGGCGGCTGCGAGCCTTTGGGACGGCTCGGATGCTTTCAGCAGACAGAGAACGCAGATATTTTCCGTATAGTCGGACGCCGCAAGCAGGAGCGGAAAGGCGAGCATCGCTTTCCTGCCCTTTGAGAGCGAATACAGCGCGAGGTTCATCACAAGGCAGATCGCCGCGGTCAGAGTGCCGCTGACGATCATAACGGTCTTTTTCACGTTTTGACCTTCCTTCCCGATTTGTCTGCAGAGATCGTATTTGCGATATTATTGTACATCTATCCACAGACGGTTGTCGGGAGGAGGACGGAATCCGCCCGATTGTATTGACATAAAGTCCGTTTTTGGCTATGATAGAATTATAAAACAAAGATGGGGCAAGACGCGCATTCGTATTTGTGCGGTGTTGCCTTATTTCAGGCAATCGGGAAATTCGCGGCGGGGCTTCTTCCGGTCGCGCTGCTGCTGTTCCTTTCGATGGGGCTCGTGCTCGGCTTGCCGGTTTCGTTTGCGATCCTGCTTTTCTGTATTCCGATCATCGCCGTCAGGATCAGAAACGAAGAAAAGGTGCTCGAACATGGGCCCGAGGGCTGCGACGAATACAGAACACGGGTGAAATATAAGGTGATCCCGTTCATTTGGTGATATAACATGAAAAAGATACGATCCGCCGTTCTGCTGCTTTTTGCGCTCCTGCTGCTGTTCTCCGGCTGCGGGAATCCCTATTCGCGGCACGGAACGGAAAACGAAACGACGACGGGCGCGCCTGTTCCCGTTTCCGAAAGCGCGTTTTTGACAGAGACGGGTACGGCAGGGGAAAGCTCGCTTCCCGAAACCGTTCCGCCGACGGAAACGACGGTTACGGTCCCGCCGACGCAGACGGCCGCCCCGGCTTCACAGACCGAAACGACGCTCGCACCTCCGCCCGAGACGATACCGGCGCAAACGGACGCGCCGATCCAGACGGACGCGCCGACCGAGGCTCCCATGGCGCGCACGGTCACGACGAATGGCGGAAACGTCCTGGAGCTGTCCTCGCTTGCGCATTATACGGATGCGCAGAGCGCTCCGGTCGTATATTTTACAAAAGAGATCTCCCCGGACGCGCTTCTGCGCATCTACGGCGCGCTGCCTCATCCGCTGAGCGGTAAAATCGCCGTCAAGCTCTCCACGGGCGAATCGCCGGCGACGAATTATTTGCGCCCGGAGCTGATCGGAAAGCTTGTGCGGTCCCTGAACGCTTCGATCGCCGAATGCATGACCGCCTACGGCGGGGTGCGCTCCGTCGCCGCGCTGCACAGACAGGCAGCCGCGGACCGGGGATATACCGCGATCGCCGCCTTTGACCTGATGGACGAGGACGGCGACATGGAGATCCCTTACGCCGGCACGCGCATCAATCGCGCGATCGTCGGCAGCCACCTCGCGGACTACGACGGCATTCTCGTGCTGTCCCATTTCAAGGGCCACGCGATGGCGGGCTTCGGCGGCGCGATCAAAAACGTCGGGATCGGCATGTCGAGCAGAACCGGAAAGATCTACGTCCACAGCGCCGGGACGCGCACCACGGGGTCGATCCTTCACACCGATCAGAAAGCGTGGCTTGAGGCGCTTGCCGAAGCGGTCAAGGCGGTCTCCGATTATGAGGGGAACGGGGCGCGGATGGTCTATCTCTCCGTGATGAACCGGCTGTCGGTCAGCTGCGACTGCGAGGCGCTGCCGCTCGAGCCGGATATGCACGATATCGGTATCCTCGCCTCGACCGACCCCGTGGCGCTCGATCAGGCGTGCGTCGATCTTGTCTATGCCGTCCCCGACGGGCATTCGCTCATCCAGCGCATGGAATCCCGCAGCGGCGTACACGTTCTCGAACACGCGGAAGCAATCGGGCTGGGCAGCCGTTCTTACCGCCTTGTCGATCTCGGCGCGTAAAGGAGGGCGGGCGCTTGTTTGAGATCCTGAAACGTGAAATTGTTTATCTCTGGTATTATTTCGACCTTCAGTTCCGGCAGATATTTCTTTATTGGGTCCTCGGGATGCTGATCGGATCCTTTGTCTCTGTCTTTCTGAAAGAGAGAATCCATGCCCTCATGCGCAGACTCGGCGGCGCCGGCGCGGGGATCGCCGGTATCTTTGCCGCCTCGGCGCTGGGCGTGGCGTCGCCGCTTTGCATGTACGGCACGATTCCGATCGCGGCGTCGTTTTCCAGGGGCGGGATGAAGGACGACTGGCTGGCGGCGTTCATGATGAGCTCGATCCTGCTGAATCCGCAGCTGATCGTCTACAGCGCCGCGCTGGGCGGGAAGGCGCTCGCCGTGCGGATCGTCTCCTGTTATCTCTGCGGCGTCGCCGCTGGCTTTCTGCTGCGCTTCTTTCATAAAAACAGGTCTTTTTTCAACTTTAACGGATTTGAGGAGCCGAAAAGCCGGGATACCGACCCGAACCCGCTGCTGCGGTATCTGAAAAACGTATGGCGGAATATCCGCGCGACGGGACTGTATTTTCTGTTCGGTATCCTGTTGTCGGCGCTGTTTCAGCGTTACGTGCCGGAGGAATTTCTGACGAAGCTCTTCGGCGGGAACGAAGCGTTCGGCGTGCTGATGGCGGCAACCGTCGGCGTGCCGCTGTACGCCTGCGGGGGAGGGACGATCCCGCTTCTGCAGACCTGGCTCGCCGCCGGGATGAGCCTCGGTTCCGCTGCGGCGTTCATGCTGACGGGCCCTGCGACGAAGATCACGAACCTCGGCGCGCTGAAAATCGTGCTGGGCGCAAAAAGCTTCGCATGCTATCTTTTGTTTGTGATTCTGTTTTCTCTTCTCTGCGGGCTTGTTGTAAATATCGCGGTTCCGTGACCGGACGGCGCGGACGGGGATCCGCAGGGGCGATGGCGCGCGGACCCGGAAGGAGGCTTTTTTGATGAAGATGAAAATACTGCCGTCGGTGATCCTGTGTGTGCTGATCGCGGCATTGACCGGCGGCTGCGGCGGAAAGGAGGATCACGGGATGCGGTCTGTGTTTCACAGTGAACGGATCGTCGGGGAAGACGTCCGGTTGGAGGACGTTTCCGAATTTGTTTATACCTATGAGAATATCAATTATAACGCAGAATACCGTCGGTACCGGTTTTGGGTCGAAGACGGGAAGTATCTGTTTTTCCATGAAACCCGGAAACGGGAAAACGACTACGGGCCGACGACGCCGGACGACGTTACGGCGAGCGGGTCGGTCGAGTTGACAGCAGAGGAATGGACCGCGTTTTTCTCAACGCTGCGCGGCGGGAGCGTGACAAAAAGAAGCGACGGCGCCGAATCGGGCGGCGCGGGACCCTGGACGTACCTGTATTGGAAAAACGATAAAGACAAATATCAGGAATATGAATTCCCCTCTGTTGCCGATAGAACGGCCTTCGAGGCGTTCTGCGCCGCGCTGGCGGAGAGATAACCTTCTGAGGGGAGACGCGCCGCGCAGCCGTTGTGGGCGTTGCAGGGCTTGCTTCCGGAATTCCTGTCGGAGAACGGAGCGGCGGAATAAGTATTTGCAGAGAGCTCGTCGAACGACGGGCTTTTTTCGATGTAAAAAAGATATTCATGAAACAGACCGTAAGACAAACCGTCCGTATACGGCGGACGCCGACAGAATCCGACAAAATTCATGGAGACTGATCAAAAAATGATCTTGTAATACAGATTTATATATGATAAAATATAAACTGACTATTTGCAGGGTGGTGAGAGAATGAATTACGCGCTTCTGCCCGCGGCGGGCAGCGGCAGCCGGATGGGGGCCGCGGTCCCGAAGCAGTTCCTGCCCATCGGCGGCGAACCGATCTATATCAAAAGCCTGCGTCATTTCATCGAATCCCCCCTTGTGGACGGCGTTGTGATTGCCGTGCCGGAGGATTATATCGATTCCGTGCGGGAAGAGACGGGGCGGTTTTTCCCCGGCGCGCGCACGGACGTGATCGCCGGCGGCGCGGACCGTTCCGAAACGCTGGAAAAACTGGTGGACTATCTTTTTGCGCATTACGACGTGGACGGGGACAGCGTGATTCTGACCCATGACGCGGTGCGGCCCTTTATCGACGAGCGGATTATCGCCGATAATATCGCCGCCGCAAAGCAGACCGGCGGCTGCGGCACCGCGATCCCGGCGGTGGACACGGTATTCCGCAGCGCGGACGGGGTTCTGATCGACGACGTGCCGCCCCGCGCCGAGCTGTTTTACGCCCAGACGCCGCAGAGCTTCCGCGCGGTGCTGTTCCGGGAGGCGCTGCAAAGCCTTACAAAAGAACAGAAATCCCTTGTCACCGACGCCTGCTCGGTGTTTCTGCTGGCGGGGATGCCGGTAAAGCTGGTGCCCGGAAAGCCGGAGAATATCAAAATTACCTATCCATCCGATTTGCAGCAAAGATAAAGTACGATATTGGCGGTGCGTGTTATGCCGAAGTTTTCCGTGATCGTTCCGGTGCTGAACGAAGAAAAATATCTCCCCAAAGCCCTTGACAGCCTGGTTCACCAGACCGCCGAGGATTTTGAGGTGATTCTTGTCGACGGCGGGTCGACGGACGCCTCGCCCGCGCTTGCCCGCGCCGCGGCGGACGAATACGTGGGGTTCTACCTGATCGAGGAGGCTATGCCCAACCGTTTCGCCGCCATGAACCGCGGTATGCGCGCGGCGGAGGGAGAATACGTGCTTTTCCTCTCCGCCCGGGACTATATCACCGACGAGACGATCGAAGAGCTGATCAAGCAGGTGGACGGGGCGGAAAAAAAGCCCGACGTGCTCGTATTCCGGAATTATCTGTTCGGCGATGGGCACATTTCCCATTTCAGTGAATATGATGATCTGCTGGCGCCCGTGCCGGAGTTCCCGAAATATGAAAATCTCATTCTGCGGATCCTCCGGATCGAGGCAAAGGCGTTCCGCCGCGCGTTTCTGGAAAACCGCCGGCTTGTCTTCGGAGAAAACGACGCGTTTGAGGACCGGCGTTTTGCCTTCCGATGTCTACATCAGGCAAGGGTTTCGTCCGGCTGTCCTTACGCGGTGTACGAGACGCAGCTGCGAAGCGCGTCCGAACCCCTGACGGAGCGCAGCCGGCCCACGACGGAGAACCTGAGGGCGCTGATCGCGCTCTGGGGCGAGATCTACGACGCCGCGTATGAGATGATTCTGCAGGACGGCGAAGGGGAACCCGACGGCAGCGAATCCTATCTGCAGGAGGTGCTGTACCGTTCGGTCTGCGAGCTGCTGGAAGGGTTTTACGGCAGATTCTGGTTTATGGATGAAGAGGCCTATACCCTGTTCCACGACGAGTACAACGAACGCATGAACTGCCTTGTCAAGGAAAAACGCGAAAAGCTCGGCAAGATGTTCGGCTGGCTCGGCGCGCCGTATATTTTCGCGACGAAAGCGGACGCGAATTATCTTTGTTCCATGGCGCTCAGCTTCAAAAACAAAGAGGATTACGGCCCGTTTATCGACTCCCTCTACGCTCAGCGGTTCCCGTTTTTCGAGGCGTTTGTGGAGGCGTCTGTCATCGACGCGATCCCGGAGCAATACCGGGAGATGCCCAATCTGCACGCGGTTGAAAGCTCCGATTTCTTTGCCGCCGTGCGAAGCGAAGCCGATGCGAAGATCGTTCTGATCATCCGCGACCCGAAGCCGCTGGACGAAAACGTTCTGAAAAATCTGCGCATGTCGAAGGCTCCGCTGTTTTTGCGGCAGACGGTGTTTACCCGCATCCGCAAGACGTTGTCGCTGCGGGGAACGCTGCGGGACAAGGGCATGGATATCGCGGCGGAGTGAGATCGTGAACAGTGAACTGTGAAATGTGAACAGTGAGATGTGAAATGTGAGATGTGAAATGAAAAAACATTCCGGCATTTTACGTCTGTGCGGCAAAGGTGAGAGATGATGTTCGAGAGAATGAAAGAGGATATCGCCGCGTTCCGGGACCGGGATCCCGCCGCGTCGTCCAATATTGAAATCGTGCTTCTGTATCCCGGTTACAAGGCGATCCGGGCGTACAGAAAAGCCCACTGGTTCCAATCCCGGGGCATGACCTTCACGGCGCGGTGGATCTCCCAGCGTTCTTCGAGGCGAACCGGCATCGAGATCCATCCCGGCGCGACCATCGGCCGGCGGTTCTTCATTGACCACGGTACCGGCGTCGTGATCGGCGAGACCACCGAGATCGGCGACGACGTGACGCTTTATCAGGGCGTGACCCTCGGCGGAACCGGGAAGGACGTCGGCAAGCGCCACCCCACGCTGGGGAACCGCGTGATGGTGGGCTCCGGCGCGAAGGTGCTGGGCCCGGTGACCATCGGCGACAACACCCGCATCGCGGCCGGTGCGGTCGTGCTGAAAAACATCCCTGCCGACGCGACGGCGGTGGGCGTCCCCGCGCGGATCGTGCGGATCGCGGGCAAAAAAGTGACCGATCTTGATCAGATCCATGTGCCGGACCCGGTGGAGCACGAGATCCTGCGGCTGCGGGAACGCATTGAAGAGCTGGAAAAGAAGCTGGGCGTCAGCTGCCCCGATGAGAACGAGGAAAACGTGATCCATTCCGAAGACGGCGACTGGATCATCTGAACAAAACCGATATCATCCGGAAAGGAAGAATATAAATGAAAGTTTACAATACGCTGACAAGACGGAAAGAAGAGCTGATCCCTCTGAAAGAGGGCGAGTTCGGTATCTATGCCTGCGGCCCGACGGTGTATAACTACATCCACATCGGCAACGCGCGCCCCATCTGCGTCTTCGACGTGCTGCGCCGGTATCTGGAATATCGCGGTTACAAGGTGAATTTCGTGCAGAATTTCACCGATATCGACGACAAGATCATCAACCGGGCCAACGAAGAGGGCGTGGATTTCAGGACGATCAGCGAGAAATACATCGCCGAGTACTGGACCGACGCCCACGGTCTGGGCGTGCGGGACGCCACGGTGCATCCCAAGGCGACGGAGAACATCAGCGAGATCATCGACATCATCTCCACCCTTGAGGAGAAGGGCTATGCCTATGAAGTGCAGGGCGACGTGTATTTCAGCACCAAGAAATTCGACGAATACGGCAAGCTGTCCCACCAGCCCCTTGAGGATCTGGAGGAGGGCGCGCGCATCAACGTGGGCGAGCTCAAACGCGACGCGGTGGATTTCGCGCTCTGGAAAGCCGCGAAGCCCGGCGAGCCTTATTGGGAATCCCCCTGGGGCAAGGGACGTCCCGGCTGGCACATCGAGTGCTCCGCCATGTCGAGGAAGTATATCGGCGAGACGCTGGATATCCACTGCGGCGGGCAGGATCTGATCTTCCCCCATCATGAGAACGAGGTCGCCCAGAGCGAGTGCTGCAACGGCGTACCATTCTCGCGCTACTGGATGCACAACGGCTTCATCACCGTGGACAATGAAAAAATGTCGAAATCCAAGGGCAATTTCTTTACCGTTCGCGACGTGGCGGCGAAATTCGGCTACGAGCCGATCCGCTACCTGATGATTTCCTGCCAGTACAGAAGCCCCATCAATTACAGCTATGATTCTCTCGAGCAGTGCAAAAATGCCCTCGATCGGCTGTATAACTGCCGCGAGGCGATGGACTTCGCCCTGGAAAAGGCCGCCGACGGCGCGCTTGACGAGGCGGTAAAAGCCGCCGTGGACGGGCACGTGGCGCATTTCTGCGAGGTAATGGACGACGACCTGAACACTGCCGACGCGCTTTCCGCCGTATTTGAGCTGGTGCGCGATATCAACAAGGATATTCTGACCGACGCCCCCGTCCGGGAGAACGTCGCGTACGCTTCGGAGAAATTCGACGAGCTGACCGGCGTGCTCGGACTTCTCTATAACAGAAAGAAAGAAACGAGCCTGGACGAAGAGGTGGAGGCGCTGATCGCCGCCCGCGCGGAGGCCAGAAAGAACAAAAACTGGGCGGAGGCGGACCGCATCCGCGACCAGATCAAGGCCATGGGCATCGTGCTGGAGGACACCCCGCAGGGCGTCAAATGGAAAAAGGCGTAATGGAAGACAAAACAAACGTCATGCGGCTGCTGGACGGCAAAAAGATTGATTATATCGCGCATGATTACACCGCCTCCGGCGCCGTCGCCGGGGCGGACGTTGCCGCCGCGCTGGGCCAGGACCCCGGCGCGGTATTCAAAACGTTGGTCACCGTGAGCAAATCGAAAAAGTATTATGTGTTTATGGTGCCGGTCTGCGGTGAATTGAACCTGAAAAAGGCCGCCGCTGCGGTGGGGGAGAAAAACATCGCCATGATTCCCCAGAAGGAGCTTCTGCCTCTGACCGGCTACGTCCACGGCGGCTGTTCGCCCATCGGCATGAAAAAGCCGTTCCCGGTAACGATCGACGCCTCCTGCGAGAATTATGAAACGGTCTGCTTCAGCGCCGGAAAAATCGGCCGTCAGGTTCAGATGCGCCCGGCGGATCTGGCGAAAATGGTTCGCCTGACGGTTGCGGACGTCGCAGACTGACGGCGCTGCCGGCGGGCGTTGCGCAGGCCGGAAGGATTTGCACCGGCGCGACACCTTGACAATCCGTGTCGGATTATAGTATAATTATACTAAATAATCAGATTTTTTATTCCCCGACGGTTCCCGAGAATCCCATGAAAGGCCAATGATGATGGAAGAGAAAATTGACCGGCGGATCCTGAAAACAAAAGAGCGCATCCGCGACGTTTTTATCGAGCTGCTGTCTGAGAAGCCCCTGAAAAGCATCACCGTAAAGGAGCTGACCGGGCGGGCGGACATCAACCGCGCGACCTTTTATCTGCATTATAACGACGTTTTTGATCTGCTCGAACAGCTGGAACATGAAATCATCGAGCAGTTTGAAATCATTTGTGAGAGTTTCAATCAGGTTTTTACCGATGAGGAATTTGTGGATGTGTTTGTCCGTCTTCTGGAGTTCATCCGCGATAACAATAAGCTCTGTTCCGCCCATCTGGCGCTGAACGGAGAACGGGGGTTGTGTGAAAAACTGGTCAAAACCGTTACGGACCGCTGTTTTGACCGGCAGCAGTATACCGCCTACGGATTCGCGTTTGTGCTTGCGGGGACCGGCGGCGTCATTTATGAATGGATCTTCGGCGGCATGAACGAATCGTCCCGCACGGTTGCGGAACAAACGCTTTCGATCATCAAAAAAATCAGGGGATAATTTTATGAAAAGCGGGAAGGAGAGCACAGGGATGGCGGGCGAAAAACATTCGCGGCTGCTGCGCGGCAAAACAATTGATCTGATCCGGCTGTATCTTATTTTTTCGGCAGTCGGTCTTGTTTACGCTTTCGCTGCCGCTTACCTGACGGCCGGAAATTCGATTCAGGGCAGCCTGTTCTGGAACGGGGCGTATTCCGACCATTTTATGGATTTTTTCAATACGCTGCGTGATTCAAGGGATCTTTCCTTCATTTATCAGCGCGGATTGGTCTATCCGCCGCTGAGCGTTTTGATGACCTGGTTCTTTTCGCGCTTTGTCCCGGCGGAAAGCTTCCCGAGAACCTTCAACGAGCGGTATGAAATGCAGTTCGACCCCCATCTTAATACGGTCTATCTGATTTTCTGCATTTTGTGCGTTCTTTGTATGGTCATGATTATCGAGCGGTTTTGCCGGGATCAGCATCTGGGGAGAGAACGGATCATCCTCCCGATGTTCTGCATCGTGAGCTTCCCGATGATCTACTGCGTCGAGCGCGGAAATACCACGCTGTTTGCCGCCTGCGCCTGTGCGTTTTTTGTCTTCTTCCGCAATTCCGAGCGCAAAGCGGTCCGGGAGATTTCATTGATCCTGCTGGCGATCGCGGCAGGGATCAAGCTTTTCCCCGCTGTTTTCGGCATGCTGCTGATTTATGATAAAAAGTATTTTGCCGCCGGACGTGCCGTATTTTACGGCCTTATGTGTATTGCTCTGCCTTACGGTATGATGAAGCTCCTTATGCCGGAAGCCGATCCTGCTGTGATCCTGATCCCGACCGGAGCGGCCGGGACACAGGGAAATATTGCCGCGGCGGCGCTCACCGCAAAAACCGCGGAGAATTCTTTGACCGAGCTGATCGGGAATATTACCCGTTTTATCGAGAAAAGGAGTTTTTATTCTTATTCCAGCAAGGGAATCGCAAATGTGTTTTATTTATTGTATGCGATGGGGATCCTTCCGCCCGGGTTCGCGAAAGGCTGCGGGATGGTCGCCTTCCTCGTCTCGGAGGCTGTTATGCTGGCGGCGGGCTTTTTCTGCAAAAAAGAGTGGCAGCGGGTTTTTATCTGCGGGTTCCTTCTTCTGAACGTCCACTCGATCTCCATCCACTA